>JAKLEJ010000665.1 GCA_022711695.1 Verrucomicrobiota bacterium
GTCCAGCCACCAGCGGTAGCTGAGGCCCGGGATGGCCGGAGCGGACACGGCAAAGAGCCGCGGGGCGTTTGTCAGCACTTCGATCGGCCCGGGCGCGGGCCGGGCCTCCTCGATCAGGCTGATCCGCTCGAAAAGCTTCAGCACGTGCGCCTCGGCGCACACCGCGCAGAACGGGCGGCCCAGCGACTTCATCTTGCACTCGAGCATCGGGCGGTACACTCCCGCTGCCTGGTAGAGCGCGCCCTCGAACGCTCCCACCGCCCCAGCGTAGGCGGCCGTTTCCGGCGTCGGAATGGGGGTCCCGGGCCGCACCCAGGCGGCCCATTTCAGCTCCGATCCGTCCCCGATGCAGGCCACGTTGGGCGCGGCGCTGCGGAGGCAGTTCGTCCCGCTGCCTCCGTAGTCGTACTCGTCCGCCAGGCCGGCGAACGCGTGCCCGAACTCGTGGGTTTGGATTTCGTCCGAGAGCGGGTGAGCGCTGGAAACCCCGAGAGTCCCGCCACAGCCGCCATACTTGGGCGAATTGACGAAGACCAGAATTTCGTCCCACAGGCCCGCCCCGGCCGCGGCGTCCGCGGCGGCGATCGCGCGGCCCACCCCGTCGCCGCCCAGGTAGAGACACCGCTCCACGCCGCCCGCCCAAAAACGGGCGTCCAAACAGGTCTCCTTGAGCGTGCCGCCAGCGGCCGGAGACGCATCCTCGTAGTCCGCCCCGGATTCCGGGCTGGCCAGATTCACCAGGTAGAGGTTGATCGCGTTGCTGTAGGCGCTCCAGGGGGGCGCGGCGAAAAGATGCTCGAAGAACCTCGCGACCTGGTTCGAAAACACCCCCGCCGCCAGGTCGGCCGCGGTGTACCCGTCGCCCATCGCCACGAGGACCAACCGGTTCGTGTCCGGACCGCTGCTGCGCACCTTGTCCGAACCAACCCATCCAGGAACGGGAACGCCAGCCGTCTTCGTCCGGTCAGAACCGGGCAGCCAGAAAGTGTGGACGCCCGCCGCAAAACCCGCCGGCAGCTCCGACGCCCGTGGGGCCAGGTCGTCCGCAACCGCCGGACCTTGACTCAGCAGTCGCAATCCGCGAACGGCGGCGGGAACTTCGGGCCCTGGCGCGCGAAACACCACCACCCCGCTCGGCGGGATTTGCGCCCCAAGGCCGGAGGCCGTCGCCCCGTCGAGCAACGGGCTTCGTTGCCCCAGCGGAATGACTGCCGCAACGCGCCCGAGCGTGAGGCCCGCGGCATCGAGCCATTCCAACTCACAGGCCAACTTCAATGGCGCGCCCTCCAAGCCCGGGGTTCGCGCATTCCGGGCCGCAGCCGCAAGCGGGACGGCCTTCACCAGCGTCAGGCCCTCCGGACCATAGCGGAGGGTCACCTGCCAGGGATGGCCCGCCGCCGATGTTAGCGCTCCGCACAGAAGCGAGAGCAGCGCCCAGGCCTGCGCCCAGGTCGCCGGTCGCATGCTCCATATTCTGGCTGCTCGAACCGCAGCCGGCCGACTGTCTTGAGGCAGTGGGTGTCCCATGAATCAAGTGCGACGCCGGGAGGGGAAGCAAAAGCACCCAACGACAAGTTGGGTGCTGTTGGTGAAAGTAGGCGCTCCCGTTGTGGGGCCGCCAGGTCTCCGGACGGCTAAACGCGTTTGCTCCAGCGCTTGAAGCCCGCCATCCCTGT
>JAKLEJ010000666.1 GCA_022711695.1 Verrucomicrobiota bacterium
TCGCCGCCGGTTCTATCCAGGCTCGAATTACACCCATCTCGCCGGCATCGACATCTACGTCAACGACTGGTACGGCTGGCCCGATTACCGCACCAACACCTACTCGAAGGCCTTCGAGATCATGCAGCAGGTGGCCCCGGGAAAGATGCTGGCCTTGTGCGAGTGCCAGGGCATTCCGAATCCGCGGCTGCTGGCCGCCGAAGGCCCCCGCTGGCTCTACTGTCTGCCCTGGTACGTGGGCGACAAGGAGCAATGGAATCCTCCGCGCTGGGTCAAGGAGGTCTATCCTCATGAGATTTTCGTGACCCTGGATCGCCTTCCCAAGCAGATGAAGATCGACCGGCCGGCCCCTCCGGGCAGTCTGCGAATCAGGGTCCGCTGACCCGTTCGGCGGCAGGCTGGCATCGGCTCCTGACCCAGGCGGCAGAGCAGCGGGGAACGCTCGCGCGCTCTTAATACGAAACACTATGAACACCAAACGCGGCCTCAGAACATGCCTTGCGCTCCTAGTTGCCCTCCATACCTTGCCGGCCGCTTGCGCCGCCGGGCCCGGCCAGTTCTCGGCGTTTTCCAGCGGGGAGGGCAGCGTGGCGATCAGCGGCGACGGCGTCGATCACTTGCGCTTCGGGGTGGCGGTCTGGGGGCCCAATTGGGCCTGGACGGGGATCGAGGGCAAGACGCGGAGCGAGGCCGGCGCCGCCGTGGGCGCGCTGACCGCCAGACCCGGGGGCGCGCCGTTGCGGCTTGAATTTCGGGCGGCGCGCATCGCGCCAGGCACACTCCAACTCAGTTATGAACTGCAGGCGGAGCGGGATGCAGACCTGACATTGTTCGTGGTGGAACTGCTGCCGGGCGAACCCTTCAAGGGCCGCGATGCGATCTTCGAGTTCGAGGGCAAGGAGATGGCCGTGAAGAGCCCCTTTGGGCTTCGGGCGATCGGGCAGCAGATCAGCCAGCTCCGCTTGACCGATGCCGGCGGACGCCAGACGCGGGTGCGTTTCCAACCCCCCTGCGAGATTACCGCCGACGGCGCGGCGCGCCTGGTGCTGGCCAAGGATCGACTCAAGGCGGGAGCGCCCCGCCGCCTCACGGTGAGCGTCGAACTGCCCGCGCCGACGGATTGGTATCCCAGCGTTGCCGAGATCCCTGCCGAGCCCGGGCTGGAGGCCTGGTATCCGTGGCGGTCTGCCGGCCCCGGCGCCGACAGCCTTTTCAGCCTGGCCGACTGGCTGGAGAAGCCAGCCGGCAAGCATGGCCGGATTCGCCGGAAGGACGACCGCCTCGAGTGTCAGGGCCGGCCCGTCAAGCTCTGGGGTCTGAACCTCTGCTACAGCGCCTGCGCGCCGGAGAAGGGCCTGGCCGAAAAGCGCGCTGCCTTCTACCCGCACTACGGCATCAACGCCGTGCGCCTGCACAAGTTCGCCGACGGCGCCGGCTGGGACGGGATCCAATCCAAACCCAGCGCCGCCGAGTACGATCCCGCGGGGCTGGAGCGCATGGACTACCAGGTGGCGAAGTTCAAGGAGGCGGGCATCTACGTGAAGCTCTCGGCCCACTTCGGCGCCATCAAGATGGGGCCGGCCGACCGGCGCGACGTGCCGTTTCTCGAGGAATTCGGCGCGTTCGGGGAGCGCAAAGACCGCATCAGCGCGCCCCACAGCGCCTTCTTCTAT
>JAKLEJ010000667.1 GCA_022711695.1 Verrucomicrobiota bacterium
TTCTATCCAGAGAACAGCGTCCCCGCGAACGGCCAGACCGTCGGGGAACTTGCCGGGCCGGTTCTCGCGGCGCAACTGCCGCTCCGGAATGACTTGCCAGCCCTCAGTGTGCAGTTGTGCCAGCAACCCGAGAGTCAATAGTTCGTGTTGCCAAGTCCTGGGGGCAACCCAGTCACCAGCACGGGTTTCGCCCCAGTCCTTGCCGGTCACCGCGTCCATGTGCCCGCAGGCGCGCAGGTAGGCGGCGCCGGCGGCGGACAGCACGAGTGCCTGCCCCATGTGGTCCGGCAATGGGCGGACGAGCACCCAGCCCGCGCGTTTCCATTTGCCGACCAGTTCCGAGGCGTTCACCGCCGAGCGCGCTGAGGCTGGCCACAGCATGCGGCCCAGTTCCCTGGCCCGCATCCAGCCAAACTTGTGGACCAGCAGCAGGCCTTCATGGTCCCGCCGCTGTCCGATGAGTCGCTTATCCATACCAGTCACCTTTCGTTGTCTGGTAGGTATAGCGATCTGTCAGGCAGTGCCGCGTCTTACGCGTCACATCCTGATCGGCCTTCCTGAACCCCTTCCTGACTCGCCGGGCGGCGCGAATCAGGAAGGGGTGGTCAGGAAGGTCTTCGCCCTGCGTCGCTGCGCTCCAGTACCGGGCTGCGCGGGGCTGGGTCGCTGCGCTCCTTGCCGCCCCTTGCCTTCGCACCCCTGCGGGGCTCCAGCGGGCTACGCCCTCGGGGCCGCCCCCACTGGCCGTTGGCCACCCCCTTCGGGGGCCGCTGCGCGGGCGGGCAAGTGCCTTTCCAGGCTCCCCGGCATAGGCGCGCTTCGCTCAGCCTGTGTCGGGTCGGGGCGTTGCCCTCTCGCGCTGCTCGACCGCCGAGCCTGCGGCCCGGCCCCTGCCTTTGGGCAGGGTGGGAACGCACTTGCCCGCCCGCGTTCCGGGTCGGGGGCGGGGGCGTTGCCCCCACCGCAACGCTCGGCCCTCTCGCTGCGCTCGCAGTTGGCCTCGTTTATGCGGCGGCTCCCCCAGCGGCCTGCGGCCTGCACCGGGCTGCGCCCCAACCCTCAGACTGCGCCGGCCTTCTCGCTACGCTCGCAGCTGGCCGGCTACGCTGGGAGTCGGCTCCCCCTTCCGGCTGACCGGTCTGGCGACCGGCCAGCCGCCAGCGCCTGCGGCTCGGCATGGCCGGGGGCGTGGTGGCCCGTTCCGCCGACCGGGAGCGGTCACGGGGCTGCGGAGCCCGGCCGGTTCCGCCAATGCGGGGCTAGTATTTCATAGCGTAACGTGATAACGTTACATAACATAACAACGTATCGTAACTGAAGGAGACGCCCCATGGCGCGTGACGCAACAATTTCCCAGCACGACGTGGATGCGGTGGCCGAGCGACTGCGGGTGGGCGGCGAGCGGCCGACGGCCCGGGCGGTCCGGGAGCGCCTCGGGAGGGGCAGCATGGCGACGGTGCTCCGCTATCTGCAGGTTTGGCAGGCCCGGCAGGCGCGCCCGGTCGACAGTGCGGTCGCACTGCCGCCGGCACTGCAGCGCTCCCTGGTGGATTTCATCGGCCAGGAGGTGGCCTCGGCCAAGGTCGGACTCGAGGCCGAACTGGCTTTGGCGCAGCAGGTGAATGCGGACCTGCTGGGGGAGTCAGAGCGCCA
>JAKLEJ010000668.1 GCA_022711695.1 Verrucomicrobiota bacterium
GCTCGACTGGCTGCAACGCCACGGGCGTTCGCGCCAGATCGATCTGAGGCGGGTCCACGATCTGACGGTCGCGGGGTTGAGCGCGGGGGCCTACGGCACCCTGAACGGGTTCGCGTTCTTTGCCCAGGCCACCCCCAGGGCGCGGCATAACCTGATCGCCGATGCCGGGATCGGGGTGTTGGCCGAGCCGTTCTACACCCAGGCGCTCTACAATGCCGCCGACGAGAGCCGCGAGCGGTGGGGCGTTTCGGAGAACCTGCCGACGTGGGTGCCGGGATTTGCCGCGATGTGGGCAGAGGCCGCGACAGACCCGCGGCAACTGGCGCCGCTCGCGTTCCAGGCGCTGGCGCAGTGGCGGCCCCAGGCGCGCTTCGCATCGCTCACCACCCACCTCGATGCCACGCAGATCTTCTTCTACTCGGCCATGAAGGGCAATTTCACCCCCGGTCCCCCGGAGGCCGACGAGTGGTACGCCGGCATGAAGCTCATTACGTCCATGACCGCCGCGCAGCCGAATTACCGCTACTTCATTGATGCCGGGACTTTCCATACCTTCCTGGCTAACGACGCGAGGACCTATGACGTCGGCGTGAACGGGGTTTCGGTCGCTGACTGGATCCGGGCGATGATCAAGCCCGGCAACCGAACCTGGGAGAATCTCGAAGCACCCCTGCCATTCTAGCCAGAACGTGGCCCCCCCGCTGGCCGGCTCGAACACGATGCCCTGGCATGTCGTTCCGAGCCGCCCGGCGCAGGGCATCCCTCAGAATATTCGGGGGTCCAGCCGCTCGTGGAAACTCTCGGCCATGGCGTCAATCTTGAACGCCCCCGCTTCGCGCACGACCTCCCAGTACACCCAGGTTTCCCGGTTTTGGCCACGCCAGACCAGGCCACCCCAGTAGTAGCGCCGCCCGGAGAATAGATTGCCGGCGGATTGGAACGGCTCGCTGTCCTGGAGGGTCACCTCGGCCAAGGGGCCAAACTCGGCCTGATTGATCCGCTGGGCCTCCAGGTACTCCTCCAGAGAATGGGCAGCCTTGAACGCCGCCGAGGTGAACAGCCGATAGGCGGCGGCGTAGTCCCCGGCCTGGAGCGCCCGGACGTAGGGTTCGACCAGCGTTTGGCGGATTTCCGGGACGATTTGCGTGGCGGTGCGATAGTGGACGTAGACGCCATAGATCGCCAGCGGCGCGATCACTATCAGAAAAACCAGTAGCAGGGCTTTTTGCCAGAGCATGAGGGGGGCTCCATTCAGGGACATGGCCAGCGGCGACCGGGTACGGTCATAGGATTACGCCCTGGGTTCTGGTGGGCCAGGTGGGCGAGCCATCGGCCCTGGACGAGGCCCGGAGTCAGGACGGAGCGGCTGGCGGACCCGACCGCCGCAGCCGCCGCAGATCGGCGGGGGTATCCACATCCCAGCCGGGCGGGAGTTCGACCCAGTTCATGCCGGCCCGCCGCAGTCGCCGGCGGGTGGCCGCCAGCACTGTCGGCGTGCCCCAGGCGACGCCCCGGAACAGTGCCGGACCCGGCCGATTCAAGCCGATCAGCAGGTAGCCGCCATCCGCCGCCGGTCCCAACACCGCTTCATAGCCAGCGGTCAGCAGGCTGAAAGCGGCGCGCAGTTCCGCTTCCCCCAACGACGCG
>JAKLEJ010000669.1 GCA_022711695.1 Verrucomicrobiota bacterium
GTCTTCCCGTCGTGAGCTGCGCCCCGCTCGGGGCCGCCCACGGACTCAGCGCGAACGCTGCGCGAAGGAAGAAGCGGAAAGCCCGAGATGATACCGCCAAGGCCCAAGCACGGGCAAGCCGGACAAAAAAGGGCCCGAGGGAAACCTCGGGCCCGAATCCACACCTTGGAGGAGGGTGGAGGAGACACTGCCAGGATGCCTGCGCATCCACTGGCGTGAACTATGAGCACGCGCGTGCTGCACTGCAAGAGGCCCGAGTGACGGCGATCACGCAGGCTGCTGACCACGGGCTTCGAAAGCGCAGTGGAATCAATATCTTGCCTACCGAAGCGGGCGCCTAGAGGAAGCACTCTTCAACGGGCGCCGACCGTGTCGGCCCCGGCTTGCAGCGGCCCAGCGCCGGGGATTCCTCGCGAATTCCGCCTTTGTCGGGGGCCCGCCCTGGCCAAGCACTTCGCCCGCGGACTGGTAGCCTCCAGGACGACCCCTAGGCTGGAGGAAACCCCATGGAGTGCACGGTCCGCTGGATGGGCCAAGAGAGCATGAGTTTCGTGGCCGAGACGGGCAGTGGCCACCTCGTCGCCATGGACGGCTCGCCGGAAGCGGGGGGCCGCAATCTCGCGCCACGCCCCATGGAGATGGTCCTGCTCGGCGCGGGTGGCTGCACTGCTTTCGACGTCGTGCTCATCCTCAAGCGCGGACGCCACGCGGTGAGTCGCTGTGACGTGCACCTCGCCGCCGAGCGCTCGGCCAATGACCCCAAGGTCTTCACCCGGATCGAGATGCGCTACACGGTGCGCGGCAACGGCCTGAAGCGCGCCGCGGTGGAGCGCGCCGTGAGCTTGTCTCACGAGAAGTACTGCTCGGCCTCCGCCATGCTGGCCCACACCGCAGCCATCACCTGGACGCTCGACGTCCTCGACGACGAACCCGCCGCGCCCTGAGCGCTGCTGCCAGCAGCCGGCCGGCGGGGGCGCGCCTCCTGCCCGCGCGCCCGGTCAGATGCGGTGAGCGGTGGTAGTCATCACCTTGGCAGCCACGCGCATCGCCAGACGCAGTGGAAAGGGCAGATCCGCTCCGCCCAGATCACTGGCCGTATTGGCGTGCTGGACCTCGTCGGCCTTCATCTGCTCCACCACCGCACGCGAGGCCAGATCCTCGCGAGGCAGTCGATCAAGATGTCCGTCCAGGTGCGCCTCGACCTGGCGCTCGGTCTCGGCCATGAAGCCCAGGCTCATGCGGTCGCCGGCACGCGCGGCCACCAGGCCGATGGTGAAGGCGCCGGCGTACCAGAGCGGGTTGAGCACGCTAAGCCGGCCGCCAAGCGCCTCGACGCGCTCTTGGGTCCACGCCAGGTGGTCGGTCTCTTCCTCCGCCGCCCGCCGGAACATGGACCGCAAGCGCTCATCCCGCGTGGCCAGGGCCTGCGCGTCGTAGAGCGCCTGGGCGCAGACCTCGCCGACGTGATTCACGCGCATCAGGGCAGCCGCCTCGGCGCGCTGCTCCGCGCCCAGTTCCTGCGCTCCGTCCACCACACCGCGCGCCGGGCTCGGGCGCAAGGCCACCGGCGGCGCGGCCACGGTTCGCAAGGCGCGGTCCACCGCACCGATGACCTGATCGACCGTGCTCAATCCCATCTGCCTT
>JAKLEJ010000067.1 GCA_022711695.1 Verrucomicrobiota bacterium
GGTGATCCGGGAGCCGGCCGGAAAGATGTTCTGGGCCTTAAACTTTCGCGCGGCACTTGACACGGCGCGACTGAGGGATAGATTAGGTGCTCAACGCAAGCGGGCGTAGCTCAGTGGTAGAGCACAACCTTGCCAAGGTTGGGGTCGAGGGTTCGAGCCCCTTCGCCCGCTCCATGACGGACGAACGCAGGGCGGCGGGTGCGCCGCCCTGCGTCTTTTTTCGGAGGATGACTTCGATGACCAGGATCGCGGGACTTGCACTGCTCGTTGCCATTGCGGCCGCCGCCTGCGGCTGCGCCCCGACCATCGGCAATAGCCTGGACTGGCAGGAGAAGTCGTTCCGCAAGGTGGTCAGCAACGCTGCCCGCTACGGCGATGACCGCCTGGCATTCGCGTCGCAGATCGACGCCAACGGACTGTGCCGGGAGGGCGTCGTTCAGCAGTTCGCCATCGAGGTCAACGGCTTTCCCGAGCAGGCCACCGTATCGCTGCGCAGCCTGCCGGACTTCCGGGCGGAGGTCTGGTTCCGGGGCTTCGATCCAAAGAAGCTCAAGATCAATGCCGCCAGCTTGGTGGACAACCGCGGCCACACCTTCAAGCTGCGCGAGGTCCGTCCGTCCTACGGCTGCGCTGCCGAACTGGCCGTCGACCGTAGCCAGAACGCCAACTGGATGGAGTTCAACAACCGCGAGTACCTTCTGACGCTCAAGGTCAACTTCACCTACGATGGCATGCCCATGACCGCGGCATTCGACAGGATCTACTGCGTCTTCGATAGGTTCCCGGGATCCTGAGCCTCTTCCTCCGGCGGGCGGGTCTTCCAGCGGCGGTGAAGCCACAACCACTGCTCGGGATGCTCCCGGACAGCCTCCTCGATGTTCCTGGTGTATTCGGCGGTGAGCCTAAGCACCTCCGCCCGGTAATGGTCGTCGCGGGGCCCGGTCCAGCGTTTCGGCCTCAGAATCCTGCCCAGGCGCAGCCTGTGCACTCCGGCGGCTTCGTCCCGCCAGCTGCTCACGCAGACTATGGGCGAGCCAGTGCGCAGCGCCATCTCCGCGGCGGTTGAGAGCGTCGACGCCAAGCGCCCGAACAGCGGCACGAAGCATCCCAGCTTGCCGGCGTTCTGATCGAGAAGCATGGCGACCGGAGTGCCCTCCTTCAGGGCGTGCAGCGCCGCCACCAGCGCCCCCCGCTTGGCCAGGATCCTTTGGCCGAAGCGCTCGCGGACGCCGTCGATGACCATGTTGATCCTGGGATTGTCCAGCGGTCTGGCGATCGAGGCGACGGGCCAGCCCCGCGCGGAGTAGCCCAGGCCGCAGAGTTCCCATAGGCCGACGTGACCGGTAACGAAGATGGGCGCCGGACGCTCGGCCCGGATGCCGTCTACCAAGGCTATCTGCTCGTCGTCGAGGGCCCAGAGCTTCAGTACGTCCTCCCTCCGGGCCGAGGCCAGCCAGGCGAACTCCACCGCGGCCAGCCCGATGTGACGGTAGCAGCCCCGCACGATCTCGCGATGTTCGTCTGGGGTCTTCTCGGGGAAGGAGCGTGAGACGGCCTCGAACGCAATCTGCCTGTGGCGGCGGTCCAGACAATGCCCGAGCCAGCCAGCTCCGCAACCCATCAGGCGCAGAGCCCACCGGGGCAGAACGCGCGCAAGCAGGATCAGCGCCCTGACTGCCAGGTATCCGGGGATTTCCAGCAGTCCGCCGCGCCTCCTGGAAGCCATGGGACGCGGCTACTTGGCCAGTTCGTTGGAGAGCTGGCGCAGGAAGGCCCCGAACCGGGCCTCGTTACGCTGGTCGATGACCACCAGATTCTCGTGGGCCTTCTTGACCAGCTCGATCCTTCTTTCCGAACTGGGCGGAGGGGCATCGAGGCGCTCGGTCTCGATGTCCTCCATCTTGTAGGGGCCGGCCACCTTGAGAAACTTGTCGGCCCCCACAATCTGCAGAAGCTCCGCGTTGTCAGTGCTGGCGTTGACCACGGCGGCCCCGCCGTTGTCCTCCTGTGCGGCCGCGGCCAGTCCGACCATGGCGCCCATGAAGGTGCTGTCCAGCCCCTTGCAGGCGCTCAGGTCGAAAACGAACTGCTTGTAGCCGCTCCGGAGCATCTCCTGGGTGAAGTCCATCAGCCCCATGGCCACCTTCATGTTGCCAAGGCCGATGACCCGGATGATCACGGTCTGCTCTATCCTGGCGATGGCCAGGTAGTTTGGCGGCGGCGGCGGCGGTGGTGGCGACGGTTGCTGCCCTTCACCCGGCTGCCCTGTGCTCGGGGCCGGCTCCCTTCCCTGGCCTGGGCTTCTGAAGGCGGGCTGCTCAGAATCCGGGGTACGAGGCTTGTTGGACATCGTGTCGAATTACCTGGCGCAGCCCGTAGCTAGCGGACCTTGGCCCCCACATTGGCGGGCTTGTCCGGCGCAAGCAGTATGGCCGAACCCTCGGGCCCCTCGGCGGCAAGGATCATGCCCTCGGACTTCTGCCCACGGATTACCGCCGGCGCCAGGTTGGCGACCACCACAACCTGCCGGCCGAGCAGCTTGGCCGGTTCGTAGGCGCCCCGGATGCCGGCCACCAACTGCCGGACCTGACCTCCACCCAGATCCACCTTGAGGAGCAGCAGCTTGTTGGCGTTGGGGTGATCGGCCACCTCCTTGACCTCGCCGACCACCAGTTGCGCACGGCGGAAGTCGTCGATCGTCAGTGTGGCCGGAACTGGGGCCGGCTGCGTGCCGGCCGCGGCCGGCACGGGGGCCGGCTGAGGGGTGTTCTCGGGCATGGGCAGATGATCTCCGGAGCTTGGTGGTTACTTCTTGGCCGGCGCCTTGGGCGCCTCGGGCTGCTTGGACTCCGCCTTGGGCGCAGGGGGCGCGGCCTTGGCCGCCGCAGCCGCCTCGCGGGCCTTCCTGTCCTTGGCCTGGGCCAGCAACTTCTGCACGGCATCCTGCAGCTGCTTGCAGCTCGGGCAGCCCATGCGCTTCTGGCGCAGCTTGACCTCCGCCGTGGTCAGCTTCTCGACAGCCTTATCGAACTGGCGGTCGGCGAAGTAGGCGCTGCCCAGATGGTACAGAACGTCGGCATCGCCGCTGGCGTTGGCGGCCTTCTCGAGGTTGGCCACCGCATCCTTCGTCTTGTTGAGCTTGACCTGTACCCAGCCAAGCGTGTCCAGATAGGCAGCCTCGCCGGGCTTGGCCGAGGCCGCCTCGGCTGCGAGCTTCTCGGCGCGCAGCAGCGTGTCCGGCTTGCCCTGATCGGCGAGCGCGAAGGCCAGGGAGTTCTTCACGTCCAGGTTGGCCGAATCGAGGGCCAGAGCCGCCTCGAACTGGGCCATGGCTTCCGCGTCCTTGCAGAGCCTCCTGTAGCCCTGGCCGAGACGCAGCAGCGTGGCCACGTCCCTGGGGTTGATCTGCTTGGCGGCTTCGAATTCCGCAACCGAGCCGGTCACATCTCCCATCTCGTTGAGGACCACGCCCAGGCGGTAGCGCGGGGCATGCGCCTTGGGCGAGACGCCCGCGGCTCTGCGCAGCGCAGTGGCCACGGCATTGCGGTCCGGCTTCGCCTGTTCCCAGCGGGCGGCGGCCAGGTCCATCCAGTTGTCGTAGCTGCGGCCGTTGATCCGCGAGGCCTGCTCGTAGCAGTCGGCCGCCTTGCCCATGTTCTCGGGCTTGGCTCGGTAGAGTTCGGCCGCGCGCCTCCAAGCCTGGAACCCGTACGCGCCGGTGGGGTCCAGTCTCTGGGCCACGATCATGTACTGCTCAATGGCTTCCTTTTCGCGGCCGCCCGCGGCGTAGAGCCCGCCGAGCTTCAGGTACGCCGGCAGGTAGTTCTCGTCGCACTTCTGCGACAGAAGATACTGCTTCACAGCCTCAGCCGGCTGATTGAGGCCCTCATAGGCCTCGCCCAGCAGGCAGCACCCGCGGCAGTACTCCCGGGGCATGCCCTTGCCGCTGACCTTGACCACGTTCTCGAAGTAGTCCTTGGCCTTGGCGAAGTCGCCCTTGCGCAGGTAGAGCTGCCCGAGCTCCCGCTGAATCCGCACGTCGGTGGCGCGAGCCAGCACAGCCTGCTTGTAGACCTCGATGGCCGCGTCCAGCTTATCCTTGCCGGCCAAGCTCAGGACAACGCCCTGGGCCCGCAGGATGTCGGCGTCCCCCGGAGCGAGCTTGAAGGCGTCGTTGCACTCGTCCAGTCCGGCGGAGGTCTTCTCCTGGCCACCCAGGGCCATGGCCAGCTGGGCGCGGGCCTGGATCGACGTGGGGGCGCCGCGCATGGCGGTCCGGGCGCTCTTCTCGGCCTCCAGGAAGAGCCCTTTCTCGCGCTGGGCCTCAGACAGCCCCACGAGCAGGTCGGCGTCGGACGCGCCGAGCCGCGCGGCGGCGGAAAGCTCGCGGATGGCGCCGTCATAGTCCTCGACTGCGAGCAGGGACAGACCTATGCTCCTGCGTATGCCAGCCTCGACGTCCTCGGGAACTCCCATGTTCAGCGCCGCGGCATAGTCCTTGGCGGCCAGGTCGAAAAGCTTCTGCTCGTAGCGTTCGGCGGCCAGCTTGAGCCTGCTGATGCTCTCGGCGGTGTAGGTCCCGCCCTGGACCGTGCGGAAGGCTTCGGCCACCACCCAGGCGTTCTTGTTGTGGTCGGAGACCACGGTGCCGTACACCATGATGGGCTGGAAACGCTGGAACTTGTCGAGCTTGGTCAGCAGCAGCTCCGGGTCGGTGTCGATGATGCCGCCCGCGTCGCGCGGCACGTACATGAATGGCAGGCTGGAGTTCATGTCCTCGGCCAGCCACAGGCGAGCTCCCGCCGGCCAGACGGCGAAGTTGACGTAGTCGGCGGCGGTCAGTTGCGTAAGGAAAGGCTGGTAGAGGTTGGTCTTGCCGGCGAAATAGGCCTTGAAACACACCTTGCGGCTGACGAAGTCCTGCGGAGACGCGTTCAGGTCGCGCAGGGTCACCTTGGTGTATCCGACCGGATCGGCCACGGGACGAACGGCTTTGCTCTTGTTCCTGGGAGTGCCGCATCCAGACCAGCCGATAACGCAGGCCACGGCCAACGCGAACAGCCCCAGTGCGGTTCTGCTCTTAGAGTTTGAGATCATCCGACGTCTCCTTAACTCTAACTCTGCCCTGCTGGACCCGGCGACCACAGGTCGGTGCCGGGTGGTTAGTCGTTCCATTCTAAGTCAACCCGTGCCCATGTCAAGCGTTCAGATGGCACAAATGCCGCGGCAAGGGCTCTTGGGATCGTCAAGCCCCGGCCGGCCCGGGATGCGCAGGGACGAAACGGCCGGCGAAGTTGTAGACCCTGTCCGATTCGGCGTCATCGACGTGGGCGGCGAGCACCTCTCCGACGAAGACCGTGTGGTCACCGGTGACCAGACTGGCGATGACCCGGCACTCGAAATTGGCCAGACAGCCGGCCAGCAGCGGCGGCCTGACGAATGCCGCCGGCTCGGTTCGCAACCCGGCCGCCGCAAGCTTGTCGACGTCGCGCCCGCTCACTGAACCGCAGACCCGGCAGGCTTCCGCCATCCGGACCGATGGGAAGGCCAGGACGAACTCCCCGCCGTCCGCGATCAGCCCGTGGGAATGGCGGGTATGCCCGATCGAAACGGCCCACATGGGAGGTACGCCGCTCGCAGGCATCGCCCAGCCGAGGGTGATCACGTCCGCGGCCCCGGCGGCGTCCGCGGAAACGGCCAGGACTATGTGTTCGGGGTACTTCCTGGCCATGGCCTCCGCGCAGGGGACCTGACGCACGTCCGGGCTACTCGGCCAGAAGGTTGTTGAGCGTGGAGGCCAGTTGGTCCCCGTCGACCGGCTTGGTCAGGTAGCGCAGGCGCGGGTAGGTGGCCACCACGAACTCGTCGTCGAGCCGGTCGTAGGCGGTGCAGATGACCACCGGCAGGTCCTTCCCGGAATCGGCAAGACGGGAGAGGATCTCAAGCCCGTGCAGTCCGGGCATCTTCATGTCCAGGACTGCAGCGCTGATGCCTCCGGCCTCGAGCCGCTTCCAGGCCTCCTGGCCATCGGCAGCCTCGAGAACGTTGAACCCCTTCTCCTCCAGCTTCAGCCGGTAGACCATGCGGATGCGCTTGTCGTCGTCGGCCAGAAGTATCGTTGGGCGCACGACAGACGGCCCCAGCAGGGACTCGGCCGAGGGCTTTCCCCTGCCCCCCCCGAAGAAGGTGTCGGCGCTCTTCTGGGCCTCGTGCCCGCTGCGCTGGGAAGCGGTCGGAGGCGGAGCCGCGGGCGGAGGCGGCGGTACCGGCACGCCGGTCTGGGCGGCAGTGCCACCCTTGAGAATGCCGGCGGCCTTTCCGCGCAGGGGCAGCGGAGCCCGGGGCGCGGCCGGCGCTGTTTGCCTCGGAACGGCCGGCGGGGCGGGCTGGTCGCCCTGGGGTTCCTCTGGGGCGGGCGACGCATCTGGGACTGGCGGTGCGGCGTCAAACCGCGCGCGGAACGGCGACTGGACCGGCCTGGTCTGCTGGGTGGTCGAACCTTTTATCGGGCTGGAGTGGCCTGCCGTCTTGGCCCCGCCCGCCACCCCTCCTGTTGTCGTGCTCCGCCCGGTGCCGGGAGGAGCTCCGAAGGCCTTGCGGAGGTCCTCGATGCGTCCCGGCGGAGTTCCTGCCGCGCCCAGGGCGTCCAGCGCGGCTATGCCCAGTGCCGATTTCTCCTCGGCACCGTCGGCAAGCAGGTCCAGGAGCTCGGCGATTTCGCTCGTGGAGAAATCACAGGCGCAGGCTTCCGTAACCAGGACCTGGATCTTGGTCTGGCGGCCGAGACGCTTGATAAGTTCCAGCGACGCCACCTTGCCGGCTCCTTTCGCCCAAACAGCGACGGAGATGATACTCCGAGGCCCATCGGTGTCAATGGCATCGCTCGGGATGCGCCATTGCCTTTATGGGATAATTAGGCGGTGCAAACGCCATCGCCGGGACGCGGTGCGCCGCGTCTTTGTTCCGGGCTGGCCGTGTCCGTTCCCAGACTGCCACGTGGCACACAAGACGGGCGCAATATGTTGTGGGGCTGGTCGGCTACAGCCCATGGTCTTGCGTCGCGGATGTTCGCAAGTATCAAGATATTGTGTTTTATGGCCAATTCCGATTTTGTCTCAAGACCTCGCTGGCGATCTGACGATGGCACATACAGGAGATTGGGGGTGCTGAGATGGCGACAACAAAATTTGGGGTTTTTCCCTTGACTTCCAATAGTGGTCCGATAAATTCATCGCCCGTTGCCAAAACAAGCCAGGGGGATGGGAAAGGGAGCAGCGCGCCGATGGTGAAGGTGACCGAGAATCCCAGCATCAAGGTGTATGGCAAGCCCGGATGCGGACTGTGCGAGGCAGCCAAGCAGAAGCTGCATATGATGGGGCTGGAATACCAGTCACTGAACCTTGCCGACTACACCGAGCTTCACGATGGCTGGCGCAATGACCGCTCCTGCGAGATCCTCGCCGCCTACCGTCTGATCGATAAGATGCCGGTTCTCGAGATCGACGGCGGTTACCATGACTACCCCACCGCCATGCGGCTTCTCAAGGACCGCATGCAGAATGTGAAGGAAGGAGCCACGGCCGTAGCGGAGAACTGACCTCCCCCCAAAGTTCTCAGCACCGTTCGGGAGTCTCCCGGACGGGCGGTCGGGGCTCATCCCCACGCCGGAGCCGCAAGGCTCCGGCGTTCTTTTTGGCTTGCCTTCCGGTGGGGAACTACTTGCGGACAGCAGGCGGGGCGTTCTGAGGAACGCTGAAGTTGCCGGCCGGCTCGGCTTCCAGCCGGTCCCGGATCTCGAGATCCAGGTCATCTCCTGGCGCCAGGCCTGCGTCCCTGGCCATCTCCAGCAGCGCGCGCCGGAACTCCGAGCGGGCAGGGGCGGGGATCATCTGCTGGGAGACCACCACGATGTTGGTTGTGGGCGCCCAGAACAGCACGTCGCGCCCGGGAAGGTCGGCTTTGAGCCTTCTCACCAGTCCGCGGCGCAGGCGGGCGTCGGGCATCACCGCGGCAAGGCCGGGGCCGGCGGCCAAGCGCGCCTGGACCTTGTCCAGAGCCACTCCCTTGGCGGCAACGATCTGGAACGTGGCGGCCTCGACGTCCTTGGCGTAGCGGGCCTCGAGTTCCTTCTCCGGCGGCTTGCCCGTAGCCGGAAGGTACCTGGAGTGCAGCGGACAGTCCAGGCTCCAGGCCAGATCCAGCCCGCGCCACTCGACCCTGGCCACGTCCGCCTTAAGGGCGTCGAAATAGCCGGCCGGCTTCGGCTTCCTGGCCAGCCAGGCCTCGCGGCCGCAGCTGCAGCGCGTGTCTGTCGCCTTGGGGGGGCGCAGTTCACCGGTAACCGGGTCAAAGCCCAGCAGCCCGGAAAGGAGTTCCTCGACCGCGCCCGGAGCTGCCGGGTCGACTTCGCCGGCCAACGCAGCCAGACTGAGCCTGGCCAGTTCGGCTCCTGACCCGGCTGGCGAGCCTGCGGCCGGCTTGGCGCGAACGACCAGCAGAAGTCCGGGCTCCACCGATACCTCGAGCTTGGACAGGAGCGCCCTGATCCGGTCGCCGATCCGCGCGGCGTCCTGCAGCCTGCGAGCCTCCGGCCAGACAAACTGGCGCAGGCCCTCGCCGAAAGAAAGGCCGGCATGCACCGTGCGGACGGTCACCTCTCCCCAGTCAAGGGGCATGCCGTAATCGCCCGAGCGCAATCCCATGTCATCCACGGAGACGCCGATCGGTGCCATCTCACGCTCGGCCAGGCGCCGCAGGCCGGCCGGATCGATCACCGCCTCCGCCAGGTAGCGCCCTTCCGCAAGCTGCCGCCACTGCCCAGGCAGCCAGATGCGGTAGGTGGGGATCAGACGTGCCAGCCCGACGTCGTCAGAGGCAGTCAGGCGGATCTTCCTTGCAGCCCTGAGGTCCGAGGAGCCTTGTCTGCCCAGCAGGATCCCCATTTCGGCAGCGAGGCGATCCTCTTCGAGGGCGTCTGCACCAGTCTTGCGACAGCACACGAAGTATCCGGCCCCGACCTTGGCGACCACCGGAGCGCGCTTGGCGATGGACTGTCCGGCCGCATCGGCCCATGTCTCCCGGACCGACAGAACGCGGCCGAAAGCCGCCAGGAAATGCTCCTGGGAGACCAGCACCCCGACGGTGTCGTAGGCTCCGGACACATCCAGCCGGGCCCAGGACACCTCGCCGGCCTTGCCCGCGGCCACGGGCATCCGTGCCACCGCATCGCATCCGGTCTCAGGCAGATATCTGAAAAGAATGACTTCCAGGAACTCCGGCTTGGCCGGCGGTTCTGCTCCGCAGGTCAGACAGGTGCCCGGAGCGGGGGCCGGCCATCCGCCCCCCTGGCCAAGGCCCACCCGCAGGAGCATCTCGCGAACCTCGGCGAGCCGGTCGAAGGGTGGCTGCTCGGGCAGGAGCCTTCTCGCGGGGCTGAGCGCCGAGCACTTGGGGCACTTCCAGACCGCGGCGAGCAGGTCGGGAGTGGCGGGACGGCTCGATGCCCGCTGCCGCAGCCGGATGGCGGCCAGGCCGGCGGGGAGGTCCTCCGGCGTCGCGGCGGCAGGCTCTCCGGCGACAGCCAGCCCGCACAGCATCGCCGCGAGGGCCGCAAACAGAAGGGGAGCGCCCGTTCGAGCGCCCCCCCTTCTCTGTGGCATGAGCTGGTTATCCACGCCGAGCCCGTCAGGCCCTGACCTGTTTCCCGCCGGCCTTAAGGGATCGCACCTCGGCCAGCGCCAAAGCGAGGCTCTTGAGCGCCTCGGTGCCGGTCACCACCTTCGGGTTGCGCTTTTTCTGGATGCAGTCCAGGAAGTAGTCGAGCTCAAGGCTATAGCCGTCACCGGCGGCCACCTTGGGCGTCAACGTCTTGCCGTTCCTGAGGTGCACGGCAAAGGCCGGCGTCTTGGTGCAGTTGTAGACCACTGTGGCCTTCTCGCAGACGAGGATGAAGCTCATCTCGAAGCCGAACCCTGGCGCCATGGCCCAGCCGCCCTCGGCGGTCACCTGCCCGACTCCCGGATAGCGGTACTGGGCGACGATGTGGTCGACGCCGCCGCCCTTGCTGACCGCGTTCACCGCGCCCTGCGCCCAGACCGCCTTGGGGTCGCCGAAGAGGTAGCGCACGTAGTCCACGTCGTGGATGTGCAGGTCGACCGCCGCGGCGCCGCTCTTCTTCGCGTCCATCAGCCAGTTGGTCCAACTCCAGATCGGAGTGCCCGACAGCCGGCGGAAACTGGCCGAGAGGACCTTGCCGAACTCGCCCTTCTCGACGACGTGCTCCTTGGTCCACGCGTATTCCGGCCAGAAGCGGATGCAATGGGCCACCATGAAGCGGCCGCGGGCCTTCTTGGCGGCGGCCACGACCTTCTTGGCGTCGGCCAGGTTGTCGCAGATGGGTTTCTCGGATATGACGTGCTTGCCGGCCGCCAACGCCGCAAGGGTGTAGCGGGCGTGCAGGTAGGTCGGCAGGGTGATGTCCACCAGATCCACTTCCGGGTCGTTGATCAGGTCCATCGCGTCCCGGTACTTGCGGATTCCGGCCAGGTCGACGCTCTTGGCCGAGCCGTCTCCGATGTTGCCGGCGATCGCGCTCCAGTCGCCGGAGAGCTTCTTCGCGTCAACGTCGGCAATGGCCACCACCTGGCTCTTGGGGTTGGCCTTGTAGACGCCGAAATGCATCTTGCCCATGAAGCCGATGCCCACCACCCCGACCCGCACCTTGCCCGCCATGCCTCGATCCTCCGTATTAGTCTGTAGTCCGGGGCGCCCTCGCCCCGGACCGGTTGACTCGTGGACTATCTGATGGTTACCTCGCGCCCGCCCTTCTCGGACGAGGCGTAGATGCCGTCGAGCATCTTCTGGACCATCAGCCCGTGCTCGGCAGGAGCCTCGCAGGGCTTGTTGTACAGGCAGACGTCCACGAAGTTGCGCATCTTGTACTCGAACTTGTCGACCTTGGGAATGAAGCCCGGAGTGCAGTTGAGCATCGAACCGGCGTGGTCGTGGAAGATCATGGTCGGGTCATAGACCGCCCCGCCCCTCTCCCCCATCAGCTGGAAATTCCAGACGTCCTTCTCGATGTGCGCGGCGAAGGACGCCTCCACATGGATGACCGCGCCGTTCTTCATGCGGATGTGGCCAATGGCCAGGTCCTCTACCGTGTAGGACTTGTGGTCCCAGCCCGGCCACATGGACATCACGCAGGACGGCTTGTCGCCCAGGTACGTCCAGGTCTGCCCGGTGGCCGCGACCGGCTCCGGGGTCCCGATGGCGTAGTGGGCCATCTCCAGGACGTGCACGCCGATGTCGATCATCGGCCCGCCGCCCTGCAGGTCCTTGCGGCCGAACACGCCCCAGTTGGGAATGCCGCGCCGGCGCAGAGCCTGGACCCGGACGAACAGGACCTTGCCGAACACCCCCTCGTCGAAGGCCCGGCGGATCACCTTGGTCCGGCCGTCGAAGCGGTGCTGGAAGGCGATCATCAGGTGGCGCCGGTTCTTCCTGGCCGCGACCAGCATCCGTTCGCCCTCGCGGGCGTTCATGGCCAGCGGTTTCTCTACGAGCACGTGGCATCCGGCGTTGAGGGATTCGACCGTGGGCAGGCAGTGCAGCCCGTTGGGGGTGCAGACGCTGACCGCGTCCAGCTTGGCGCCGTCGATCATGGGCAGCCAGGAGTCGTACAGCTTGGTTATTCCGAACTTCTCGCCGAACTTGGCCAGCCGCGCCTGGTCCACGTCGCAGGCGGCCACCACGTCGGCATCGCTGAACTTCTTCAGGTACTCGACCTGGGTCCCGGCGATGCCGCCGGCACCGATCATCCCGACCCGCAGCTTCCTTCCAGCTTTGCTCATCTT
>JAKLEJ010000670.1 GCA_022711695.1 Verrucomicrobiota bacterium
GGCGAGATCGCGGTCGCTCAGCGGCAAACCGCTTTGGTGGGGCGGCGTCTCCGGATCGAGGAACCCGCCGGCGGTTTCATGCGCGCGCAGCAGTCGCTCCACGCGCTGCCGCAAAGCGGCATCCGCCCCGCACGCCTGCTCCAGGAAGGCCGCCCGTTGCCCGGGGGACGCCAGTTCGAGGGCGGCATCGAACAACTGTTCCAGCCTGTTCAGTTCTTCATTCAAGACATCGAGCGGGCGACCACACCCTTACTCACCTATCCGCAACCGGCGGTGAAACGGGGCCAGGAATTCCTGTGTCTTCTCCCGCCCCTAGTCCGGTTCCGTCAGTTCCTGGTACAGCCAGGCCCGGGCAAAGGCCCATTGGCGCTTCACACTGCGCTCGGACATGCCCAGCAGCTTGCCTGCTTCCGCCACGGTCAGGCCGGCGAAGAACCGCAGCTTCACCAGCTCGGCTTTCGCCGGGGCTTCGACGGCCAGTTTGCTCAAGGCTTCGTCCATCGCCAGCAACTGGTCGTCGGGCGTATCCAGCGCCAGTTGCACCTCGTCCAGGCTCAATCGCTGCTGTCCGCCGCCCCGGCGGAGGGCCCCTTTGCGTCGGGCCTGGTCGATCAAGATGCGTCGCATGGCCTCGGCGGCCGCCGAATAGAAGTGCGCGGGGGATTGCCAGGGCTGGGTCTCTCCCCGCGACAGGCGCAGGAAAGCTTCGTGCACCAACGCCGTGGCCTGGAGGGTTTGGCCCGGGCTTCGCCGGGCCATCATGTGGCCGGCCAAATGGCGCAATTCTTCATAGACCGCCGGCAGGAGCTCCGCGGCAAGACCAGCTTGCGCCGGCGAGTTCTGCCCGATGACTGAACGCTCTTGTTCCAAGGAAGTGCTTCACAGTTAGCCACAAACTCACGCGAACTCAATCCAAAAAACGTCGCCGGCGCCATCGATGGCCCGCTTGTGGGAACAGGACTTGAGCCGCCCCGACGGCTTCCTGGCTTCCGTAGGCGGGTTTTCGCTCGTGTTGTCCTCCGCCCGGCGGCATCCTGCGCGCATGCAAGTACCGCTCCTGGCGTTGGGGAAAGTCCTCCTGTGCGGCCTGCTGGCGCTTGGGGGGCTGGACTTGGCGCGCGCCGCGGACACGCCGCGCGATCCCAGCCCCGCAGCCGCGGCGCGGCCGTTGTTGCGGTTTGTGCAGTGGAACGATCTCCACGTGGACTCCAGCAACACCGACTACCGCCTGGTGAACGAAAAGGCCGACTACCTGGTCAGTTCGCTCAACAGCGGGACGCATTTTCCCGCTCCTGACTTCGTCGTGGGTGTCGGGGACCTCATTACCGGGGAAGGCGCGGGCCTCCCGAAGCTCACCGCCGATTTCAACCTGCTGAAGACGAAACTGGCGCGGTTGAAATGCCCGCTTTACCCCGTCATGGGCAACCATGAGAACATCCAGGCGGAGGGCGATGCGGCCCTGGAGGCGCCCTATCGCGAGGCCTTCGGCGCCGTTCGCGTGAACTACACCTTCGAGGCGGCGGGCATTCTCTTTGTCATGCTCGACAACAGCGGCGCGCCCGCTTCGAACGGCACAGCCACCGGGCACGCCCGTCGCGAGTGGCTGCGCGGAATCTTCCAGAAATCGCCGGATACC
>JAKLEJ010000671.1 GCA_022711695.1 Verrucomicrobiota bacterium
TTGGGCGGGTCTTGTCTAAACAGCCGCTGGCTTGAAGCAAGACAGCAACAAGAGGATCGGCCTGCTGGCCTTGATCGTCTTCGTGATCGACCAGGCCGCCAAGACGGCGGTGCTGCGGTATCTTGGGCACCTGGAGGAGCGGGAGATCGTTCCCGGGTTCTTCAAGCTCGTGCATTGGAGGAACACGGGGGCGGCCTGGAGCATGTTTCACAACAACAACGAGCTGCTGGCCATCGTGGCGCTGGTGGCGCTGCTGGTGCTTTTCCTCTCCCGACATCGCTTCGAGATCGACACCCGGCTGGGGTGGATCGCCATGGGGCTGCTCTTCGGGGGCATCGCCGGAAACCTGGCCGACCGCTTGATGCGGGGGCACGTGATCGATTTTCTCTATTTCTTCACGCACCGCGCGAGCGGGCGGGAAATCGGGTTTCCGGCTTTCAACGTGGCCGACAGCGCAATCTGTGTGGGGGTTGGCCTCCTCTTTGTTCTCTCTTTCCGCAAGGAACCGGCGCGGGAACAAGCGCCGGCGGCCGTCCCCGACCATGGCGTCGCCAACAAAGCCAGCCCGGGAGAATAGGCCGGCGTCCCTGGCGGCGGTCGAGCTCGCCAGCCGAAGTCAGGCAGGGCAGCCGGCCGGCGAGGCGGCGCTTTCCCACGAGAGTTTCCGGGTGGAATGCAGCCTGCCGCAGCAGCGCTACGACGCGTTCTTGCGCGAGAGGTATCCCCAGGTTTCGCGCGGGGCGCTGCAACGGATGCTGGTTTCGGGAGACATCCTGGTGAACGGGCGACAGGTCAAGCCGGCCCATCACCCGGCAGCCGGGGACGAGGTGGCGGTGACCTGGCGGGCGGCCCGACCCGCGGAACTGACTCCGGAGGACATCCCCCTGGAAGTCCTGTATGAAGACGAGGCGCTGGTGGTGATCAACAAGCCGGCGGGACTGGTGACGCACCCTGCGGCCGGGAACCAAGAGCACACCCTGGTGCAGGCGCTGCTGCATCATTGCGCCGGCCAACTCAGCGGCATCGGGGGCGTGGCCCGGCCGGGGATCGTGCACCGGCTGGACAAGGACACCAGCGGCTGCCTGGTGGCGGCCAAGAACGACGCGGCGCACCAGGCCCTGGCCGCGCAGTTCCAGGCACGGACCGTCCACAAGGTCTATCACGCGGTAGTCTGCGGCCACCTCCGGGCCGAGAACGGCCGAATCCTTGCCGGCATTTCGCGGCATCCCACTCACCGCAAGCGGATGACCGTGGCTCCCGGGGCGGGCCGGGCCGCTCACACGGACTACCGGGTGCTGGAGAGACTGCGCGAAGCCACCCTGGTGGAAGCCGTCCTGCACACCGGACGCACCCACCAGATTCGAGTGCATTTTCAGCATTTGGGGCATCCGCTGCTCGGCGACGGTGTCTATGGCGGCCGCCAGAGCCGGCGGCTGGCGGAATCGCTGGGCCTGGAGGTTCCGCGCCAAATGCTCCACGCGCAGAGCCTGCATTTTTATCACCCTCTGACAGGCCGGCGCCTGGTGTTTGAAGCCGCATGGCCCGAGGATTTCGCACAGGTGGTCCAGGCGCTGCGGGCCTGAGCGGCCGCGCGCCCCGCCGAAAAGCACGAGATCCGCCCCGCGCCCGGCGC
>JAKLEJ010000672.1 GCA_022711695.1 Verrucomicrobiota bacterium
GATGATGTCGTGCTGCGGAATCCGCTTGCGCAAGTTGTGGCGGGCGGCGCCGCTCTGCAGGACCAGCACCTTGAGGTGGGGCGTGAAGCGCTCGGCTTCGCGCTGCCAGTTGTAGAGGACCGAGGCTGGGCAGATGACCAGGGTGGGCTGGGGATCCTTCGAATAGCGCTGCCGCAGCCAGGCGATCCAGGCCAGGGTCTGCAGCGTCTTGCCCAGGCCCATGTCGTCCGCCAGCACGCCCCCGAGGCGGGTGCGGGTGAGGTGGCACAGAAAATCGAACCCGTCCTTCTGGTAGGGGCGCAGGTCGGCATGAACCTCTTCGGGCAGGGGCACGGGCGCAATGCCCTTGAAATGCTTGAGCCGCTCCTTGAGCGCCCGCACCTCGGGCGAATCGGCGAAGCGCTGGAGGCCGCTCTCGTCCAGGTGCGCCACCTGCTCCATGCCCAGCTTGAGCGGAATGGCGGTCAGGCCATCGACGCCCAGGTCGGCCATGGTTTCCTGCGCTTTGGCGACGGTTTCGGCGTCCAACTGGACCCAGCCGGCGTCGGGCAGTTTGACGAAGCGGGAGGTGGAGGTGGCCAGGCTCTTGAGGTCGGCGGCGCTGAGCCGCAGCCCTTCCTGCTCCCACTCGGCGGAAACGCTCAGCCAGTCGATGCCGCTGCCCTTGACGATGATGCGCGGGCGCAGCACGCGGGGCTGCAGGAAGAGCCGATGGAACGGCGGGTTGCCGAGGTAATCGGCCTCCTGGGGCCGGTTGGGCCACACGTGAAGGAGGGTGCCCAGGAAATTCTCGTTGGCGTCGCCGATCCACAGGCCGGGCTCGGGCGTGAACCAGTCCAGCCGGCGCAGCCACTGGGTGGCGGCGTCCAGGCGCGGGTCGTCCAGCACATGGGGCTTTTCGCCGGACCCCGGGGCGGGGGCGTCGGCCTGCCATTCATGGCCGGACCAGTGCCAGCGGCTGCCGTCGCGGTCGCTCTGGGCCACCAGCTTGAGCCGCACGGTGTCGGCGTCGAGCTCGAAGATGAATTGCGGGCGGGCGGTGTGGGTGACGCAGAGCTGGTCCCAATCGACCCCCCGGCCGGCCTGGCTTTTGCGGAGCTGGGTCCGAAAGCGCTGGCTGAGTTTGCGCACGGGAACCAGGGGCTGCTCGCGCCAGTGTTCGAGCAAGCCGGCAGGGGGCGTGTTGCGCAGCACGTAGAAGGTGTGGTCGTCCAGCACCAGCGTCGGGCGCCCGCCAAAGAGCCGCACCTGGCTGAGCGGCAGCTCGCGGCCTCCGGACACGCCCACGCAATGCCCCAGGGAAAGCTCGGTCTGGCCATTCTCGAGATGAGGGGTCAGCTCCGCCACCTGGCCCTCGAACCGGAGGACCGCGGGGTTGTTGACGAGCTCCAGCCGCCCCGCCTGCCCCCACCGGGCCAGCCAGTGGAGCAGCTCGGCGCCTTGCAGGAGCATCTCGGTCTCCTCGTCCTCGCGCCCCCGGTAGGTCTCGGACATCCACGCGAGAAACTCCCAGTCCAGCGGCGAGAACAATTCCTGGTCCGCCGCCGCCCGCTCGGTCAGGTCCACCAATTCCTTGAGGGTCCGGCAGCGCTCGCCGGTGCGGGGCCGGAAGAGGTTGAAGCGCACCC
>JAKLEJ010000673.1 GCA_022711695.1 Verrucomicrobiota bacterium
ATCACGTTCGCCGCGGTGTTCAATCCGCTGGTGGTGCGGACGTTTCACTTCAATGTGGTCATCTACTGGATGGTGGTGGCGTTCCGCCAGGGGCTGGATTACTACCGGAAGTACCGGGACCGGGAGGTGCGGGCGGCCGAACTGGAGAAACGCCTGGTGGAAGCGCGTCTGCACAGCCTGCAGACGCAGATCAACCCCCATTTTCTCTTCAACACCCTGAACGCCATCGCCTCGCTGATGCACCGGAACGTGGAGGCGGCGGACCGCGCGCTGGTGCGCCTGAGCGAGCTGCTGCGGCTGGCGGTGGACTCGGCCGCCACGCAGGAGATCCCCCTGCGCCAGGAGCTGGAGTTTCTAACGCGCTACCTGGAGATCGAGCAAACGCGGTTTGGCGAGCGGCTCGATGTCCGCATCGAGATGGCGGCAGAGACGCTGGAGGCCCTGGTGCCGAATCTGCTGCTACAGCCGCTGGTGGAGAACGCCATTCGCCATGGCATCCAGCCGCACGCGCGGCCGGGCCAGATTGTGCTCCGCTCGTGGCGCGAAGGCGACCGTCTGGGCTTGCTGGTGCAAGACTCCGGGAACGGCGCGGGCTCGCCGCCGCCCGCGCGCGAGGGCATCGGCCTGTCCAACACGCGCTCGCGCCTGCGCCTGCTCTACGGGGAGGCCCACCAGTTGTCCTTCAGCCCCTCGCCCCAGGGGGGCTTGCAGGCGCGGATCGTCTGTCCGTTCCGCACCGCACCCTCCACCGCCGCCAAAAAACATGAAGACCCGGACCGTAATCGTGGATGACGAGCCGCTTGCGCGCGAGCGGCTCAAGACCTGGCTCAAAGACGAGCCGGACATCGAGGTGGCCGCCGAATGCGGGGACGGGCTCCAGGCGGTGGAGGTGTTGGCCCGCGAGCGGCCCGATCTGGTGTTCCTGGACATCCAGATGCCCGAGCTGGATGGGTTCGGCGTGCTGGCCGAGCTGGGAGAAGCCGTTCCGCCCGCGGTCATCTTCGTGACCGCTTACGACCAGTTTGCCGTCAGGGCGTTCGAAGTCCACGCGGTGGACTACCTGCTGAAGCCCTTCGACCGCGAACGCTTCCAGGCGGCGCTGCGGCGGGCCCTGGAGCGGCTTCAGCGGGAGCGGCCGGAAGCGCGCGCGGCCCGGCTGGCCACCCTGACCGCCGAGCTTCGGCCCCAGCCCAAGCCAGCCCTGCGCCTGGCCGTGAAGACCGAAGGGCGCGTCCTCCTGGTCCGGACCGCGGACGTGGATTGGATCGAGGCCGCGGACAACTACGTGGTTCTGCATGCGGGTCCTCAAACGCATCTGCTGCGCGAGACGCTGACGTCGATCGAAAGCCGGCTGGACTCGGCCCGATTCCTGCGCATCAGCCGCTCCACCATTGTAAACATCGAGCAAATCCGGGAGCTCCAGCCCCTGTTTCACGGCGAACACGTGGTCATTTTGCGGGACGGCACACGCCTGACCTTGAGCCGCACCCATCGCGACAAACTGAAGGAACTGGGGCTTTGAGCCGCTCCCGCGGAGCAACCCGGTTCGAGGCGAACCCGCCGCAAAGAGCATCGGAAAGCGCGGGCTATCTGGAGTCCGGCGGCCGGCTCGGCTCGTCGC
>JAKLEJ010000674.1 GCA_022711695.1 Verrucomicrobiota bacterium
GGCGATGTCGAGCGCGGCCTGCTTGAGGCTGGCGGGTGTGGCCTCGGGATGGTCATAGAGCCAGTGCCAGACGGCCATGTCCACGAGGGCGACGCCGGCGATCTCGCAGGTGGCCCAGTATTCGTTTAGCGTGCGCAGAGCCTGGCCGCGGGGGTCTGAAGGCGCGAGTCCCAGGAGTTCCAGGTCATGCCCCTGCAGGGCCATGGCCATGGCTTCGGTGAAGGCGTTGTTGGGCACGCCTTGCAGCAGGGGGTGGTCCACCAGGTTCACGGAAAAGGTCTGCTCGATGTTGTGGCCCAGCTCGTGCAGGGCGATGTTGTAGCCCTTGTAGTTCATGCCGCCCGCCTCCACCCGCGTTCGCAGGCGCGCCTTTTGTCCGCGCATGGCTCCGCCCATGGCATGGCCGGTGCCCCGCGAGGGTTCGACGTCGATCAGGTCCTTCAAGAACCGGGCGCGCTCGGGGCTGAAGCCGAGCCGTTCCAGCATGGCCGGGATGTCCTCCCGGAACGCCGCCGCCGTGGGATACTTGCGCTTCACCCGCGCGTCCAGATCCGCCGCCGTGAACGATTCCTTCGGCCGGAAGGCGTCGTACCAAAGGTCGAACGCTTCCAGGGAGCGTCCGAGCCGCTTTTCGATCGCTCGGGCGGTTTGGGCGAATTGGGGCGCGGCCAGCAGTTGCTCCAGCATGGTCTTGACACGGGCTTCGCTCATCTGTCGGTCATCCTCGAACCGGCGGGCGATGAGCGTGGGCGCGGCGGGCGAGAACGGATCGGCCTTTCGGCAGGCCTGGAAGACGCGAAGGAGTTTCTCGTAGCGGGTGTCGGGCTCCGGCGCGGCGCTGACCCGCTCCGGGGCGGCTTTGCCATGGCCGAAGTCATCCACCGTCGAGGGGGTTGCCCGATTGCTTTCCGGATTCCAATCGACCAGCGGGTTGTTGATGATTGCGGCGGGGATGCTCTGGTCGATGATCCGTTCCATGACCCGCTGGATGAGGCGCTGGCGGGCCAGTCCATCGGCCCCGTTTCGATACTGCGCCTTGATCTCGTCCCGCAGGTTCCAGTGGGTGATGAGCCTCAACCCCGGGGGAAAGGGCCGATTTCCGCTGTCGTCCAGCAGGTGATGCATGCAAATCTTGTATTCATTGATATACAACTCGGCCTCCGCTTGCGCGTCCGAGATGGCCTGGGTGACGGTCCCGGGAATGCGCCTCGAGAAACGCTGCGCCAATCTCGCTTCGGCCCATTGCCGCCGCGTCCAGCCCGGCCCCTCGGCCAGCCGCTGCTCCAGGGTCGTCAGCGGAAAATTCAGCAGAACCGTGAACGCCAGCTTGTTTTGGAAGAAATCCTCGCTCAGATGGGCGGCGGGTTCGTAGCCGGAGAAGGTCTCGTCCGCCGGGAGCACCGCCCCAAGGTCGAGATCCGTCTGGCGCCGCAGTTCGTAGCGAAGTTCCGCCATGTGTCCGTCCAGCTTCTCCAGCAACCGCTCGAATCGGCCAAACAGCGCGTCCAGCGTCGCGGCATCGCCGGCGAAGTTGTCGTGGGCGAACTTCTCGAACTGGGCGGCGTCGCCGTCCTCGGCGCGCCAA
>JAKLEJ010000675.1 GCA_022711695.1 Verrucomicrobiota bacterium
GGCATTCCGCTTCCCGTAAGCGCGCCGGCTGAAGTCGTCCAGCCAGTCCTCCATGGGGGGCGGCTCGCTGCGCCAGGCCTGCTCGAAAAGCAGGTCGAACACCACCGGGTTGTTGTCCAGCGCCTCATTCACAAATCCCAGCCCGACGAGGCGGCCGGCTTTGGGATCCAGTCGCGCCGCCCGGTAGTCGCGCTGGATCAGGTCCAGCGGCCCGCCCAGCCAGACGCGCCCGCCGAAGTTCTGGATGTTGCACCAGACCCAGGGCTTGCCGCAGAACGCCCGGGTCTGGCTCCAGACAGGCGTCCGCTCGCAATACAGATCCAGCAGCAGCATCCGGTCGTCCGGCACGGCCCCGAGCACGGCTTCGACGCGCGGCTGGGTCCAGAAGTTGCGGGCGAAGAAGAACGGCCAGCCTTGCAGCACCCACACGGCTTCGCGGTCGGTCTGGCGCATGCCGTCAAAGATGGCGCCGCCGATAGCGGCCAGGTAGTTGCTCTCGCCGCTGGGCGGTATCATCTCGATGAACGTGTCGGCGGCGTAATAATGGTCCGTGCCGAAGAGCCGCGTCTGCTCCTCCAGAAACGCCGCGGCCAGCCGGGCGAACAATGGATCGAGCGGATCGAGCACGAAGGTGTTCCATTCCGCCCAGGCGATCTTCTGGAGCTTCGCCGCCGGGAAATAGTTGGTGACGGCGGCGGGGACGTGGCCGGTGAAGCCCTGCAGGACCGGGATCATGCCCAGGGCGCGCTGGCGTTCCAGGATCTTCCTCTGGAGTTCGGCGTGGCCCTGGACCCATGCGGCCGGCAAGGGCCCGCCGTGGCCATCCAGGCAGCCCATCCAGCCAAAGGGCAGATACGGCGGACCCGCCAGAAAGGTCTGCACGGCCTGGTCGCTCCACCCCAGGCGGCGGCCGACCGCCTCCCAGACAGCCTCCTGGCCGGTGACCGACAGGGGAAGGTTGACTCCGTTGAGGGCCATCCAGTCGATCAACCGTTCCCACTGGGCCCAGTCATACCAGGGTAGCGAGTAGCCAAAGCAGCAATAGTTCAAAAAATAGCGGTGGCGCGCATGGCAGACCTGCCGGACCTTGGCGGGGACGGGCGGCAGGGGGTCCGGAAGCCGCAACTGACTGCCGCCGGTCAGCGAGTGGTGGCACCCGCAGTGGCGCTTCAAGTACCAGTTCAGCGCCGAGGCGATCGAGACGCCGTTGTTCCCGCGCAAGACAACCTGGTTTCCACGGGACTCGATCTCGAAGACATCCCCCGCGGGATCGGCAACGATTGTTTCCAGGACGAACTTCCGGGCGTGAGCGGGAAGCAGCCGTTCCAAGAGCCCCTGGGCCGCCGACGGCGCGGTTTGCGCCGAGACTCCCGGGCCGGCGACCAGCAGCCAGAGCGCGGCAAGCAGGAGACGGCAGCGCGTCCGGGCGCGCCGGCCACCCGCGGACTGCAACGCCCGCGTTGCGAGGAAGGTTCCGGAACTCTGGATACTGGGCTCTGTGGTCGTTGCGGTAGTTTTCATCTTCGTTCCTTCGCGGGTTGGAGGATTGGCGTGAGGGTTGGCCATGGAGGTTTAGCCGACGGCG
>JAKLEJ010000676.1 GCA_022711695.1 Verrucomicrobiota bacterium
TCCATCGACGGCGTTCTGGGCCACGCCCACGGTCACCTGTTCGGGCGCCCCGGGCGCCTTGTAGAAGACGTGCTGCGGATAAGCCTCGAGCCAGCCCCATTCGCCCGGCCCGCGCGGACCGGTGAAATAATCCGGCTGGGGCTTTCGGAACGTGAAGCGGTTGCGGATGCGGCTTTCGCGGCTCTGCGGCCGTTCCAACCGCAGGGAGCGGTCGCCCGGAACCGGCTGGCCGTCCGCCCAGGCCTCGCCCCCGGCGAGCAGGTCGCGCGGCGTGCTCCACCAGCCGACGCGCCCGACGGCCGAGGCCATTTCCAGGTAGTACACACCCGGCGGCAGCGGCGAGCCAAAGGTCAGGTTGAGCCAGGCGTTGTCCGGCACATCCCGAAACTCCTGCGCGGCCAGCTTCTCGCCACCGGGGCCCTGCCGATGCAGGGACAGGCGCATCCGCGACCCCTCGGCCCGCCAGGTCGGAAAACACCCGCCCACTTCCGTGAACGGCTCGGCTGCCGTGAAAGACTGCCCGAGCGTATGCCCTTCGCGCAGCTCGGCCGCCGCATCGTGCTTGTCCAACAACGGCGCGCCGCCGAAATAGGCGGGGTCGGCCAGGATCAGCGGCTTGCCCTCCCAGCGAAACCAGAGGTCCTCGTGCAGCCCGGGCCCATAGAGCTGGTCATAGAGCTCGTTGACCACCTTGCGCGGGTCTCCAAACGGACACAGAAAAGCGATTTGCGGCGTGCGGCCGCCGCGCCGCCGGATGCGTTCCCACACCCGGCACAGCGCCCGCCAGCTTTCCGGGTAGCTCAACTGGTTGGTCACGTCGAACACCACAAAGTCGATGTCGGCGTCCGCGAGCATCTGCGCGTGCTTGGCCAGCACCCCCTCGTCCTCGCACACGTAGTAGCCGAAGATGGACTCGCCCCAATGATGCGGGACATGGAGCGGCCCCCAGAGGGGGCTTTGCGGATTGAGGATGGCCCCGGGGTCCTGCGCCAGGATGCGCGAGATGTCGAACGGCCCGGCCTCACCGTGCCGCCCCAGCCACAGGAAATAGAAGATCCCGACCTGCTTGCCGGCCCGGGGCGCTCCCACCGCCGCCTGCGACGGCAGCGTCCGGCCCAGGGCGTCGGTGGCTGTCCAGGTGTCGGCAAACGTGTCCCACCGCCCTGCCCCGCCGGCCGGTTCGGCGGCGCGGAGGCCGAGAACGCTGGAGACACACCCGAACAACGCGGCAACGAAACGAAGATGCATGGTGCGACGATAAAGTCGAAAATGGCACGCCCGCCGCGATTCGAACGCGGGACCCTCTGCTTAGAAGGCTTCGCGGGCACCCAAAAGGGGCCGTGTTTACTGGGCTTTTAGCGCACTTTCCTAAAGAAGTCAATCCCTGCGGTCCCGTGCGTACTGCGTGCGGTGGCTGAGTGCTGGCACAAAATTGGCACAAAGAACTCGACCCTATTCCCTGGCTCTAAGTACCTGCCCGAACTCGTGGATTCCACACTTCCGCTCGACACTTGTAGCCCAACTCGATCACCTTTTTCATCAATCATGCTCGGACGCCACTTGAGAGGCCCGT
>JAKLEJ010000677.1 GCA_022711695.1 Verrucomicrobiota bacterium
AGCGGAATCACCTCGACCTCGGCCCCCTTGACTTCCTCGCGCCAGGCCTCCGGTGTGGGCTTGCGCACGACCCGGGTGGTGTCGATGCGCCGAGGCCCCTCGAAGATCGGGTGAGGTCGCACGCCATGTGCGAACGGCGCCAGGCAGGTTCAGCCAGCCCCGCCCTTCACGTCCCAAACGATCGCCATGTGCAGGCCTGCGCTCCCCAGCAGGATTGTCGGTGTGCTCCAGCCGGCGCGATCGCCCAGAGGCGACTTGCGGGGCGGAGACTCCCCTCCTCTCTCGGACTGGGGCCAGTCCATCAAGACCACATCGAAATCCCTGGCGCGCGATGGAGAGAAGCCGTTTCGTTCAGCCACCGCAACCTGGGCGGTGTTCGTGCTCAGGAACGCTTTGAACTCGGACGCCCGCTTGCCTTTGGCGTTCCCCACGTAGAGCACCTTCAGATCCCGCAACTCAGCCGCCTCCGAGTTCATGAGAGCGAGCAGGGTGAGCAGAACCGTGAGCAGCGCTGTCGTCTGCGCCCTCGAATCGCAGGAGTGGTCACCGCCATTCATGTTCCGGGCTGCGATTGTGATCAGCCAACGGCGCAATGCAAGCTTTCCCAAGGACGCAAAATCCCCGGCAAGTGTTGGTCCCCGCTCAGCGGGCGATGTCTCTTTGCGAGAACAGGAAGTAAGCCAGGACAAAGCCGCTCAGGGCGACCGCCCCGAGCACGAGGAGATTGTCCGCCGGAAGGGGATCGCCCATCACCAGGTCGAAGGGCGTGAAATATCGGAACGGGGAGAGCCAGGCGAAGCGTTCGAGGGGCGGCCAGAGGCGCCCCACGTAATCGAGCAGCAGGGTGGCCAGCGCCAGCAGCGCGGTGGTGGCGCTGGCCGAGCTGCGGCGGCAGACCGAGCCCAGGGCCATGGCGATGCCGCTCCAGCAGAGCATCAGCAGGCCGAGGTTAAGCGCCAGCGAGCCGATCAGGGCCGGCGAAGGCCATTGGACATCGTCGGGGGCATGCGCCGCCAGGCCGGCCCAGGTGCCCGCCACCATGAACGCCAGCATCATCAGGGTCGAAATCAGCACGAGGGCGATGGCTCGCGTGATGAGCCAGTGCCGCGGCAGCGGTCTGGCCAGCATCAAATCCGCGAAACCGCTTTCCACTTCGGAGGCGGACGTGGTGGCCATCGCGATCGCCAGCGCCAGCAAGGCGATGACAATCGCGAGATCGAAATAGCCGATGCAGACGATTCCACGAAAGGACAGCACGCTAGCCACCGAGGGGCCCAGGATGGCGCGCGCGAAGGGCGGCAGCAGCGCGGCGATTTGATCGAATTCCCCGGCGCGATCGATGGAGCGCGCAATCAGGACCAACAGCACCTGGAACGCCGCCAGCAGCAGCCCCGTGGCCAGGAGCAGCGCGCGCGCCCGCCGGAGCGACAGCCAGAGCATCAGCAGCGGCCCGCTCATGGCGCCTCCTCCCAGTAGTGTTTCAGAACGACGTCCTCGAGCCGCGGCCCCTGCACCTCTAAATCCTGGACGGGCAGCCGGGCCAGGGCCGCGAGCAGCGGGCCGAGC
>JAKLEJ010000678.1 GCA_022711695.1 Verrucomicrobiota bacterium
CTGGCACGACCATCGCTACGTGCAGGTCTTCCGCTGCGTGGCGGTGCAGTCGGCCGAGGATCCGGACTTCACCAAGAACGTTCAGACCCTGTTCAACAACGACATCGAGAACCTGGCCGGCCTGGGGATCGGCAAGGACAAGCAGTATTTCGAAACCAACCAGGGCAAGCTGATCGACCCCAAGGGCGCCAAGGCCCGCTACCTGCGCTTCTACAGCAAGGGCAGCAACGCCAGCGCCTTGAACTGCTACACCGAGATCGAGGTTTACGGCCTGCCGGCCAAGTAACCCTCCGCTCTCCACCGCGCCCTTGCTGCCATGAATGCCCATCCCAGTCCTCTTTCTGGCGGGGGGCGCGGCAATTCCGCCCCGCCGCCGGGAGCGTCCGCGCGCCCGCAGCGGCCTGGCTGCGGCTGGCTGCCCGCCTTTCTGGCCGCAGGCCTGCTGGCAGGCGCGGCCAGCGCGCCGGCCGCCGACGGGCTCGCTCCGCTGCCGCTGAAACTGCCCGCGCCCACCATCAAGGGCACGCCGCCCGATCAGCCGCTCAAAGGGCCGCATATCGAGCCGCTCGATCTGAACAAGGTCCGTGCGCCGTTTCTGGCCCCGGCAGGAGCCCGGAACCTGGCGTTGAACAAGACCGCCACCTGCAGCGACCCCAAACCTCGCAATGGCGAACCCGCCCTGGTCATCGACGGCAGCAAGGAGCCGATGGATGACGACGTGCTCGAACTGCACAAGGGCGTGCAGTACGTGCAGGTGGATCTCGGCGCTCCCTGCGTCATCCACGCGGTGGTCTTGTGGCTCGATCACCGCTATTACCAGATCATCCACGATGTGGTGGTGCAGACGGCGGAGGATGCCGCTTTCACGAAGAACGTGCGCACCCTCTTCAACAACGACCGGGACAATTCGGCCAAACTCGGGGAAGGCGCGGACAAGGAATACTTCGAGACGAACCAGGGCCGGCTGGTGGACGCCAAGGGCGTCCAGGCGCGGTACGTGCGCTGTTACAGCCAGGGCAGCAGCGAGAGCGGCTTGAACTGTTACACGGAGATCGAGGTCTGGGGCCTGCCCGGCCAGTAAGCGCCGTCCGGCCCGGGCGAGGGCCGGCAGCCAGACGCAGCGCCGAGCCGCCGCCCTTGATCCCAGGGCCCGGCCGAACCCTGCCGACCTGCCCCTCCGGGCGCAAGGCGAGGCGGCTGCCCTGCGGCGGACTGCGGATGGACCATGAATCGTTTGTTCGGCATTTTGCTGCTCGCAGCCACGCTTTGCGCCCTCGCCTTGAGGGCGCCCGAGCTCGGCGTGCGCCCCATGCACAATGACGAGGCCGTCAACGCCAGCAAACTCGAGGAACTCTGGCAGAAAGGCCAGTACCGCTACGATCCCGACGAGTACCACGGACCGGCGCTCCACTACGCCTCGCTTCCGGCGCTTTGGCTGAGCGGGGCCCGCCGGATCGAAGACGTGAGCGAGTCCACGCTGCGGGCGGCCCCGGTGGCGTTCGGCGTCGGACTGGTGCTCCTGCTCTGGCTGCTGGCCGATGGGTTGGGGCGGACGGGGGCTCTGT
>JAKLEJ010000679.1 GCA_022711695.1 Verrucomicrobiota bacterium
TGGCTGCGCCGGCCGGCCAAGTTTCTGATCAACCGCTTCGCCTCGTACGTGGCGCGGCGCAGGATTCCCGACGTCAATTCCGGCATGCGCGTCTTCCGCCGCGAATGGGCCGAAAAATTCGAGCGCCTGCTGCCCGACGGCTTTTCCCTGACCACCACGCTGACCATCGCCATGATCGTCAATCGGGCCCGGGTGGAGTTTGCGCCCATCAATTACCTGAAGCGGCGCGGCCGCTCGAAAATCCGGCCGCTCCACGATTTCAGCAACTTCGTCATGACCATCCTGCGCCTGGCCATGGCCTTCGATCCGTTGCGCGTGGTCCTGCCCCTGTGCTTCGCCAGCGCCATTCTGACCATGGGCTCGCTGGCCCGGGACCTGTACTATCGCAACCTGGCCGACACGACGATCTTCCTCCTTCTCTTCACCCTGGTAATCCTGATGATCGGCCTGCTGGCCGACCTGATCAACCGCAAGCTGCCGTGGTGAAGGCCGGCGGTTCAGCGGCGCGGTCGGGGCTCGACGGCCTGCTATCCGGGTACCTGAAAAAAAAGCGCCTGCAGCAGGTCCTGCCGTTCATCCCGGCCGGCGCCAGGGTCCTCGATGTCGGCTGCGACGACGCCGCCCTGCTGGAGCACTTGCCAGCCGGCGCGAGATACGTGGGACTTGACAGCCGCGCGGTGACGATCGAGCTCGACCGCCAGAAATTCCGCCGCGACAATGTCGAGTTCGTCCATGCCGATCTCGCCGGATTTTCCTGGGCGGGCCCGCTGTTCGACGTGGCCGTCCTGGCCGCGGTCCTGGAGCACCTGGATGACCTGGGCCAGGCACTGACGCGGTTGCGCTCCATGGTCGTTGACAACGGCCGGCTCGTGGCCACCACCCCGGCTCCCCTCTCCCATAATATCCTGCGCGCCGGCGCCGCCTTTCGCCTCTTCGCCCGCGATTCCCTGGCCGAGCACAAGAAGTATTTCCGCCGCAGCGACTTCAGCGGCCTGCCGGGATGGGAGCTCGAAACCTACCGGCGCTTCGAGTTCGGCTTGAACCAGCTGCTGGTGCTGCGCAAGCTGTCCGGGCAGGGAACAGGGCCATGAGCCTCCTTTGGGGCGGGGCGCAGGCAGCCCTCCTGGGCGCGGTGGCGCTGGGCTACGGCGGATGGCCTCTCCCCATGCTGGACGCGGGGAAGACCCCCCTCGAGCGCCTGGTCACGCGCTGCGCATTGGGACTGGGACTGGTGATCCTGGCCACCATGGCCGGCGGCTGGCTGCGGATCTGGGGCCCCTGGTTCCACCATGGCCTTGTCGCCGGCGGCCTGCTGCTGCTGGCGCTCCGATTGCCGCGCGCCGCGGTCCCTGCCCAGGGGAGCTTCCGCAGGCGCGACCTGCTCTGGGCCGGGCCGGTCCTGGCGCTGCTGCTTTTTTACGCGGCCTTCCCGCCCACATTCTACGACGCCCTGCTCTATCACCTCGGAGTTCCCGGCCGCTATCTGCAATCCGGGGGGTTCGTTGCCTGGCCGGAAAACCTGTTTTCCG
>JAKLEJ010000068.1 GCA_022711695.1 Verrucomicrobiota bacterium
TGTCATCGACATAATCAATGCATGGTTCACAGCCCCGAGAACCAGTCCGGTCGTTTCAGGGCGTATCCCCACGCCGGGATCGCTCCTCGGTAGCGTATTTGGCCGTCTCGGAGGCTGGTTCAATGGTGCAATGATGCAGGCGCTGGACATAATGTCTGACCAACTGACCAAACATCCAGAGGCCATTCAGGGTTTCAGGAATATTGGCGAGTGGCAGAAGTACAAGGACAGGTACTCGTTCATGGAGTACCGGTACATGAAGGAGAATGGCCTGCTGCCGAATGGCCCGCAAGACCCGCTTGGCGAAACAACGGCCTCCGTCGTCCGCCCGATTGACCCCAACGACAAGATTGGGCCGAGCGGTGTCGGCCCGAACCGGGTGGTGTCCGCCCAGGACGAATTGGAGTACATGATCCGGTTCGAGAACTTCGCCACCGCCACCGCCCCCGTGGCGGAACTCATCGTCGTGGATTACCTCGACGCCGGGCTGGACTGGACCACCGTGCGCTTCAAGGAAATCGCCTACGGCGACCGCATCGTCACCCCGCCGGTGGGCAGCCAGTCTTTCACAGTCCGCGACCAGCCGCCCACGAACTCGCCCTCGATCACCGGCTCCGCGGTCGGCAGCATGGTCGTGGACGTTCGCGGCTCGGCAAACCCGCAAATCGGCCGGGTCGAGTGGCGCATGACCTGCCTCGACACCAATACCGGCTTTTGGCCGGTGGATGCCCTCAGCGGCTTCCTGCCGCCGGAGAATGGCGCCGGTCGCGGGCAGGGCTACGTGAAGTTTGGCGTCCGGCCCAAGGCCAACCTGCCTTTGGGCGCCGCCATCACCAACACCGCCAGCATCGTCTTCGACGGCAACGATGCCATCGCCACGCCGCCCGTCTGGAATATTATTGGCGATGTGCCGTCGCTGGCCGCCACCATCGCCTACGCGCCCGGCCAGATCACCGCCGGGATGTCCTTCACCTACACTGTGGGCCTGACCAACACCGGCGCCAGCGTGGTGGAGAACGTCATCCTCACCAACGCCCTGCCCACCCATATGACCATTTTGGACGCCACCGCCACCCAGGGCACGATCACCGTCACAAACGGCGCGGTGATTTGGAACCTGGGCGCCGTCGCCAACGGAGAGGGCGGCCTGCTGACCGTCACCGCCCTGCCGTCGCAGGAAGGCGCTTTTGCCAATGCCATCCGCTATTCCGGCGGCAGTGGCCTGGCCATCTACAGCCTGCCATCGGAGATCACCGTGGTGGCCGCAACCCGCCCGACGCTGGCCATCCGGTATCTGGGCGACAGGGTGGAGCTGACGTGGCCCACGAACAGCAGCGGGTTCCGATTGCAGGGCGCCCCGGTCCTGGGGCCAGCGCCGGCCTGGAGCCCCATCACCAACGCGCCCCAGACGACAGGCGACCGGTTCCGGATCGAGCTCCCGCCGGCCGAGGCCGCCGGGTTCTATCGCCTCGTCAATCCGTAGCGGCCGGCTACAGGATGTAGTCGGTGTGCAGGAAGCTGGAGTGGCGGCCGGTGACAATCTGCTGGATCGTGAGACGGCTCTGGTCGGTGGCCTGGGCCGCCACCAGCGAGCGGATCGAAAAACAGCGCAGGGCGTCGCTGATCGACAGGGTGGCCTCGGCCGAGTCCTTGCGCCCGGTGAATGGCAGCGTGTCCGGCCCGCGCTGACACTGGCAGTTGAGGTTGATCCGGCAGACCTGGTTGGCCAGGGGATCGATCAGGGCGGCCAGCTTTTCGTGGTCGCGGCCAAAGAGGCTGACCTGCTGGCCGTAGTTGGAGCGGGCCACGTAATCGAGGAACTCGCGCTCGTCGCGATAAGCGCACACGGGCACGACCGGCCCGAACTGTTCCTTGCCGTAAAGGTCCGCCCCGGGCGCGACCGGGGCCACCACCGCCGGGAAGAAGAGCGTCTCGCAGGCGGTCCCGCCCCCTGCGTTCGCCACCCTGGCCCCCCTGGCCACGGCGTCGTCCACATACCCCCTCATGCTGGCGGCCTTGTTGAACTCGGGCAGGGGGGTCAGCTTCACTCCTTTGTCCCAGGGCATGCCGATGGGCAGCGCGTTTACGGCCGCGCAGAGCTTGTCCAGAAAGGCCTCCACAATCGATTCGTGGGCAAAGAGAATCTTCAGCCCGGTGCAGCGCTGGCCGTTGAAGCTCAACGCCCCGGTGACGCATTCGGAGACCGCCAGGTCCAAATCCGCGTCGGGCATGATCAAGGCCGGGTTCTTGGCGTCCAGGCCCAGGATGCAACGCATGCGGTGCGGTCGGGGATGCTGGTGTTTGAGAATATCCGCCACGCGGCTCGAGCCGATGAAGGCCAGCACGTCGATCTGCCCGCTCTGCATGAGGGGGGAGATTATTTTGGCGCCCTCGCCGTAGATGAAATTCACCACCCCCGGCGGGAAGCTCTCCGCGAACGCGCGCAGCAGCGGCTGGTGCAGGAGGACGCCGAACTTGGGCGGCTTCACCACCACCGTGTTCCCCATGATCAGCGCCGGGATCAGAGTCGTGTAGATCTCGTTGAGGGGGTAATTGAAAGGGCCCATGGACAAACACACGCCCAGGGGGGCCCGCCGGACCTGGGCGATCACGCCGCCATCGAGGCTGAAGCGCGACGAGGTCCGATCGACGTCCTTGAGGGCCTCGATGGTGCGGCGGATGTACTCCACCGTGCGGTCGAACTCCTTGCGGCTATCGTCCAGGCTTTTGCCGATTTCCCACATCAACAGTTTAACGACCTCGTCCCGGACCGGGAGCATCCGCGCCACGAATTCCTCCACGGCGGCGATGCGGGCCGCGACGCTCGAGGTGGGCCAGGGGCCGCGGCCGTGGTCCCAGGCCCGCGCCGCCGCCGCCAACGCCGCCAGGGCCGCCGGCTCGTCCATGGCCGGAGTGCGGCCGATGACCGGACGGCTCAGCCCGCCGTTGCGCCTCAGGCACAGCGGGGAACTGACCTCGGCCACCGGACCTTGCCAGGAGCGAATCTCCCCATCGAGCAGGTAGAGCCGCTCGTAGCCGCCGGCCTCGACCCGGAACTCCTGAGGAACCTGCTCAGGCGCGGGAAACGCCGCCGACAGGCGGCCGGACAAGTCACCGTTGAGCGATTGGGGCATGGGAATCCTCCGTGGACAAGGGTCGGTTTAACCGGGCGGCCAGCCCAGGTGGCGGCCGCCCAGAATGTGGCAATGCAGATGGGGCACGGATTCGCCCGCGTGCGGGCCGTGGTTGATCACCAACCGGTAGCCGGTGGTCTTCAAGCCCGCGTCGGCAGCCACCCGCGCGGCGGTCAGGAGCAGGTGACCCAGCAGCGCCTGGTCCTCGGGCGCAGCCTCGCCCAGGCGCGCAATAGGCTTCTTGGGGATGACCAGGATATGGACGGGCGCCTGGGGGCGGACATCGTGAAAGGCCAGCGCCTGGTCGTCCTCGTAAACGATCCGCGCCGGCACTTCCCGCGCCACGATTCGCTCGAAAAGAGTCCGGATCATTTCAGTGGACCACCAGGCCGCAGGGCGCGGAAGCGGGTTCGGCGCGGAGCGAGGACCGCAGATACTCGACAATGCGATCCTTGAGGGCCTGGCAGCGGGGCGACCAGCGCCGCGTGCCGGCCAGTTGCATGACGCAGGGGCGGAGCCCGTAGAAGCGGAGCATCGCGGGCGAGGGCTCGAGCAGACGCCGCATCTCGTCGCGCAACCGCTGGAAAAAGAAGAGTTCGAGCCCCTCGTCCGCCAGGGTCCGCAAATCCGTGGACACGCGCTGGGCGCCGGGCTGCCCATCGCCGGAAGCGACCCGCACGCCGTCGAGCCCGAATCCGTGCAGCACCGCCTCGAGGGCCGCGCAAAACTCCCCGACCGACACCGAGGTGCGCTGCAGCTCATGGCGAAAATAGTCCAACACGCCGGCGGCGGCGTTTTCGAGCAGCTCCTTTTCCCACGGCGCTGTCTCCGCTCCCGTCCATTCGAGAGCCACCCCGCCGGCCTCGCAGGGGATCGACCCGGTCGCCGTCAGCTTAAACTCCAGGGAGTGGTTGGGTAAGGGTATCATGGGGCTTCTCGAGTTTCTTGACCTCATGGACGAATTCGTCCGCCTCCTCGAACCGGCGATAGACGCTGGCGAACCGGATGTAGGCCACCTTGTCCAGGCCGCGCAGCGCGTTCATCACCCGCTCGCCAATCTCGCGGTAATTCACCTCGCGATCGTAAGAATTGACCATCTGCGTGTAGATTTGGCCGCCCAGTTCCTCGATGGCCTCGGGGGAGACCGGCCGCTTCTGGCAGGCGCGCTGAATCCCCGCGATGAGCTTCTCGCGGGTGAATTCCTCGTGACGCCCATCCCGCTTCAGCACCATCAGGCGCGAGGGCTTCTCGATTTCCTCGTAGGTAGTAAACCGATGCTCGCAGGACAGACACTCGCGGCGACGGCGGATGGTGCTGCCATCGCGCGAGGCGCGGGAGTCGATGACTTTGTCTTCCTGAAATCCGCACTTTGGACACCGCATATTACTGGCGCCACATCTAATAGTGGTCGCGAGTGTGGTAACACCCCATATATGGCGGTGTCAACGGGGAACTATCCACAGGTTATCAACATTGACCGTGCTTTTGCCCACGGCGGCTGGTAGGCTCGGCGCCGCATGACAGCACAGGAACAGGCGGTCACTTCCGGACCTGGGGGTCGCATCCTGACCAATGCCCATGTGTGGTCTCCGGACGGCCAATGGATCGTCTATGACACCCGCAGCGATCCGGCCGGGGAGAAGTTCGACGGGCTGAGCATCGAGATGGTGAACGTTAGAAGTGGCCGGACGCGGACGCTCTACCGGAGCGAGCGAGGCGCGCACTGCGGCGTGGCCACGTTTCATCCGCTGGAGTGGAAGGCGATCTTCATCCTGGGGCCGGAGAACCCCTCGGCGGACTGGCCCTACTGCGCCTGGCATCGGCAGGGCGTGATCGTGGAAGCGGAGCCCGGACAAGAAGGCGGGGCGTGGGTCCGGGGCGCCGAAAGGCTGATGGACCGGCCCCGTGTCGAACGTCTGGACGCGCGGGACATCACGGCGCCGTTCACGCCGGGAGCGCTGCGAGGCGGGTCCCATGTGCATGTCTGGGACGAGCGCGGGGACTGGGTGAGTTTCACCTATGAGGACCACGTGCTGGCGCAGTACAAGGACGACAGGGCGGGCAACGATCTGAACGCGCGGAACGTGGGGGTGTCGGTCCCCGGCCGGGCGGTGAAGGCGCGCAAAGACCATCCGCGCAACCACGACGGCGCCTATTTCAGCGTGCTGGCGACGCGGACGACGCACCGACCGCGGCCGGGCTCGGACGACATCTCGAAGGCCTTCGAGGAAGGCTGGGTCGGGCGGGAGGGCTACGCGCGCCCGGACGGAACGCGGCAGCGCCGGGCGCTGGCGTTCCAGGGGCACGTCCTGACCGGCGACGGCCGGACGATCTCGGAGGTGTTTATCGCGGATTTGCCCGAAGACCTCACGGTGGCAGGAGAGGGCCCGCTGGAAGGAACCGCGCTGCGCCTGCCGTGTCCGCCGCAGGGGGTGATCCAGCGCCGCCTGACCCACACCGCCGGCAGGAAGCATCCCGGCATCCAGGGACAGCGGCACTGGCTGCGCAGCTCGCCGGACGGCTCGCGCATCGCGTTTCTCATGAAGGACGACAGCGGCGTGGCGCAGTTGTGGACGGTCTCGCCCAATGGCGGCCCGCCGGCGCAGCTCACGCGCAATCCCTGGAGCGTCGCTTCCGCCTTTACCTGGAGCCCGGATGGGCGTTACATCGCGCACGTGATGGACAACAGCGTTTGCGTGAGCGAAGCGGCCACAGGCAGAACCCACCGCCTGAGCGCGCGCAGCGACGATCCCACGGCGCCTCGTCCGGAGGCCTGCGTGTTTTCGCCGGACGGACAGCGCATCGCCTTCGTAAGGCGCCTGGACCACGGACAAGACTCCTTCAACCAGATTCACGTGATCACCCTCCAGGACTGAACCTTCATGACCGCTCCCACTGCCACAACACTGGTGGCGATCGCCACCAGCGTGGCCGCGGCCAACCAGCCCGGCCTGCTGAAATCGGAGTTCATTTACGAGACCGCGCCGTTCCCCCAGTGCCACGCCTCGACTCTGGCGGAGGGCCGCAACGGCCTGGTGGCGGCGTGGTTCGGCGGCCAGCGCGAAAAGAGCCCGGATGTGGGCATCTGGGTGTCGCGCCTGGAGGCGGGAGGCTGGACGCCGCCCGTGGAAGTGGCCAACGGCATCCAGCATGCCGCGCGCCGGCATCCCTGCTGGAACCCGGTGCTGTTCCAGCCCCGCATCGGTCCGCTTCTGCTCTTCTACAAGGTCGGGCCCAGCCCGGACACTTGGTGGGGAATGCTGACCCGAAGCGAAGACGGCGGGCGCACGTGGTCAGAACCCCGCCGGCTGCCCGAGGATATCGTCGGGCCGGTGAAGAACAAGCCGGTCGAACTGCCCGGCGGGGAATTGCTCTGCCCCAGCAGCACCGAGCACAACGGCTGGCGCGCCCACTTCGAGTTCACGTCGGACCTGGGCCGCACCTGGAGCATCGCCGGTCCGGTGAACGACGGCCGCCAGATCGGGGCCATCCAGCCCAGCATCCTCGTCCACAAGGACGGCCGTCTCCAGGCGCTGGGGCGCACGACCAAGGGGAGAGTCTTCGAGATCTGGTCCCCGGACGGCGGCAAGAACTGGGGGCCCATGACCCTGACGAGCCTGCCCAATCCCAATGCCGGGACGGACGCGCTGACCCTGCGGGACGGGCGGCACTTGCTGGTCTATAACCACACCGCCAAGGGGCGCAGCCCGCTGAATGTGGCGATTTCGAGCGACGGCAGGGAATGGCGGCCCGTTCTTGTGCTTGAAGACGAACCGCGGATGGAGTTTTCTTACCCGGCGGCGATTCAGAGCGCCGATGGCCTGGTCCACTTTTCCTACACCTGGAAGCGGCAGCGAATCCGCCATGTGGTGGCGGACCCGGCGCGTTTTGAACCCGGCGCTCCCCTGCCCTGACCGGATCGCCTCGCCATGAGCCACAAGCGCGCCACCCCCGTTTCATCCGCTTCCGAGACAGCCGCCGGTCCGGAAGCGATCACGTTGCGGCTGGGCCGGCGGGTCAAGGACCTGCGCACGGGGCGGGCGTGGTCGCTCGAAGCCCTGGCCGGCGCCAGCGGCGTAAGCCGTTCGATGCTCAGCCAGATCGAGCGCGAGCAGGCCAACCCCACCCTGGCGGTCACCCTGCGCATCGCCCGCGCCTTCGGCATGACCCTCGGGGACCTGCTGGAAACGCCCCAGCCCGGCTCGGCCCTCACCGTCATCCGCGTCGCCGATCGCACCTACCATTACCGGTCCGACAAGCACGTGCGCATCCGCACGCTCTCGCCGCTCCATCTCGAAAAGGACGTGGAGTTCTACGAGGTCGAACTGCAGCCCGGCGGGGCGCTCCGGAGCGCGCCGCATTTCGAGGGCACGCGCGAATTTCTCACCGTCGAGAAAGGCTCGGTGCGGGTGGAATCGGCGGACGAGGCGGACACGCTCAGCCCGGGCGATTCGGCGAGCTACCGGGCGGACGTGCCCCACGCGATCGTCAACGCGGGCCGCGGCGAGGCCGTCATCTTCCTGGTGGACATCTACCGCCAGAACTCGCGCTGAATCGGCGGGGTCCCGGAGAATGTCGATGCGCTGACTTGTCGCTGCCGGCACGCGCTCGCCCGCCCCGCCCCCCTTCTTGGTGGTCTCGGTGTTCTCCGTGGCTTTCCTGCTATGGCCACCGAGAGCACAGAGTTCACAGAGAAATCCTCTTTATGCCGTTCTTGAGGATGCGTTCCCCAAAATTGACCAGCAGAGCGCGTTTGAGGCCCGTGGCGCGCAAATAGGAGAGCACTTGGGCTAGGGAAACTTCCGGGACAGTGGCGAGACTCTTGATTTCCACAATCACACATCCTTCCACCACCAAGTCCAACCGCTGCCCTTTGATGACAATGTCCTTGTAGATGACATCCACGGCTTTCTGCCGTTCGAAGCTCACGCCGCGCAATCTCAGTTCATGACACAAGGCTTCCTCATAGATCGACTCAAGCAGGCCTGGTCCCAGCACGCGATGCACCTCAATGGCCGCGCCTATGACCGAGTGTGTCAACGTATCACTGCCTGTGGCCCCGGTGGTCTCTCTGGCATTCATGGGCTCGTTCTGGGGAAACGCTACCACAGCGGGCAGTGAGCGCAACGAGGATAAAACTGTCGGCGCCGAGAAAACCACCCGCCCCACCCCCCTTCTCGGTGGTCTCGGTGACCTCTGTGGCTCCCTTGTTCTGTCCCGCGGCGGGGCTTGTCAAGCGCCGGGGTTGCGGGTTTCATGGGGCGCAAGACACATGCGTTGCCTAACTCTCGCCAAGGCCCTGCTGGGGGCCACGTTTCTCGTTGCCGGCTCGACAGAGACCGCCCCGGCGGCGCTTCCGTCGGCCACGAACCTGCCGCCGCATCCGCGCCTGCTTTTCACCCGGGAGAAGCTGCCGGAAATCCGCGAGCGCATCGCCCGCCAGGCCTGGGCGAGGGAGCTGTTTGCAGACCGGAGGAAGGAGGCGGACGCCTGGCTGGACCGCCAGGTCGTGCTGCCGCCGCGCGGCAGCCAGTGGTATCACTATTACTCGTGTCCCAAGCACGGCGCGCGCCTGCGCACGGAAAGCCCCACGCGGCATGTCTGCCCCGTGGACGGCGAAGCGTTCACGGGCTATCCCTACGACGACGTGGTGCTGGCCGGAGACCACTCGCGCCTGGCGGCGGCGGTCAAGACGCTCGGATTGGTTCACCAGATCGAAGGCGGCACCCGGCATGCCGCCAAGGCCCGTGAGATTCTGCTCGCTTACGCCGCCCGCTACCAGGGCTACCCCCTGCACAACATCCGCGGCGAGGCCAAGGTCGGCGGCGGCAAGGTGGGCCCGCAGACGCTCGACGAATCCGTATGGCTGATCGCGATGGTCGAGGGGGCCGACCTGGTCTGGTCCAGCCTGTCGGCCGAGGACCAACGCCAGATCGCGGAAGGATTGATCCGCCCGGCGGTCGAGATCATCCGGCAGCACCGAATGGGCATTCACAACATCCAGTGCTGGAAGAACTCGGCGGTGGGCCTGGCCGGGCTGTTGCTAGGCGACATGACTCTGGTGGACGAAGCGCTCAACGGCGAGTCGGGCTACTTCAACCAGATGGCCAAGGGCGTTTCACCCGACGGCCCCTGGTATGAAGGGGCGTGGGGCTATCACTTCTACACCCTGTCGGCGCTGGCGCATCTGACGGAAGGGGCCTTCCACAGCGGGATCGACCTGTATGGGCCGGCGCTCAAGCGGATGTTCGACGCGCCCATCGAGATGGCCATGCCGGACCTGGTGCTGCCCGCGTTCAACGATTCACACACGGTCAACCTGGCGGGCAGCGCGGGGCTCTACGAAACGGCTTACGCGCGCTACAAGGATCCGCGGCAGGCCACGGTGGCCGCGCTTGGCCGCCGCCGCAGCGACAGCGCCCTCCTGCATGGCGCCAGCCTGCCGCCCGGTTCCCCGCCCCCGCCCGTCAGCCGCAACTTCACCGCCTCGGGCAATGCCATTCTGGCCGCCGGAACCGGACGCGACAGCGCGTGGCTGTGCCTGGATTACGGTCCCCACGGCGGCGGACATGGGCATCCGGACAAGCTGGGTTTCGTCCTCTACGGGCTGGGCAAGGTGCTGGCTCCCGATCCGGGCACGGCCAACTATGGCGTGCCGATCCAGGCGGCGTGGTTTCGCGCCACCCTGGCGCACAACACGCTCACCGTGGACGAGAAGTCGCAGCAGGCCGCCGAAGGCCGGTGCGAGGCGTTCCTGGCCACCAACGGGCTCAGCGCGGCGATGGCGCGGGCGGGCCGGATTCACGAGGACGCAACCTTCGTCCGCACCGTGGCGCTGATCGGCGACCGGTGGTTCGTCTTCATCGACCAGGTCCGGGCCCAGCGCGAGCACACTTTCGACCTCGCCTACCACAACGTCGGCAGGGTCGCCGCGCCCTCCGCGGCCCGCCCTTCCACCGCCCCCGACAAACCTGGCTACTCCTGCCTGCGGGACCTCCGCGCCCTGGACTCGACCGAAGGCCTGTCGCTGGACTTCGACGTCGGAGGCGGCCAGAAGGCGCGTTGGGCGATGGCGGGCGGCGAGCCGACGACTTACCTCACGGGCACGGGCGTGGGAGCGCACACCGAGGATCGCGTGCCGGTGGTGATTGCGCGCCGCCGGGCCAGGCAAGCAACGTATCTTTGGGGCCTGGGTCTGGGAAATGCCGCCGGGCCGATCGAGATCGAGCCCGAAGCGACAGGCAGCGGGGCGGCGGCGGCGCGCCTGAGGACGCCCGCGGGTACCTGGGGCATCCTTGCCAACCCGGAAGGGATCGAGGTCCGGGCGTTCGGCCAGCCCACCCAGGCCCGGCTCGCGTTCTTCGAGCAGGACAGCCAGGGCAAGTGGGCGCTGCGCCACTTTCAACGTTAGGCCGTCTCTCGTTCAGAGTTCTGGCGCCACGGAGAGCAGAACGGGGTCTCCGGACGCGAAGCTCTTCATGTGAAATTCGCGCTTCTCGCGGCGGCGAATCCTGCTACGGTTCACCCAAGACAAGCCATTCGAGCCGCGCCGCGGCTTCGCTTGCCCTCCGCGCGGCGGCCCGGATGGGGCTTGTATCCGGACAAACCACTGTCGAAAGGATCATGTCATGTCAGATGCCAATGCCTTAGGAACGCCCCAAACACGCCGGCAGTTCCTCGTCAAATCCAGCGTCCTCACCGGGGCCTCGCTAGCCGGGGCCCTCGACCTGAGCCGAAGCGCCTACGCGGCGGGGAGCGACGCGATGAGAATCGGCCTGATCGGCTGCGGCGGGCGCGGCGCCGGGGCGGTTTCCAACGCCCTGTCGGTGAATGCGAACGCCCGGCTGACGGCCATGGCCGACGCGTTCGCGGACCGCATGGAGGGCTCGCGGCGCGCGCTCAAGCAGCAGCGCGGCGAACAAGTGGCAGTGGATGACAGCCGCTGCTTTTCGGGATTCGACGCCTGCCGCAAGCTCCTGGAGAGCGGCGTGGATGTGGCCATCCTGGCCGAACCGCCGCACTTCCGGCCGATGCACATCGAGACCTGCATCGACGCGGGGGTCCATGTGTTTGCGGAGAAGCCGATGGCGGTGGACGCGCCGGGCGTCCGCCGGGTGCTGGCCGCGGGCGAAAAAGCCCGCCAGAAGAAGCTCAGCCTGGTGAGCGGCTTTGAAACACGCTATTCCGAGACTGCCCGCGAGCTGGTCAAGCGCGTCCATGACGGGGCTATCGGCGACATTTTGAGCATCGAAGGCGTCTATAACGTCGGTCCGCTATGGCATCGCGGACGCCAGCCCGACTGGACCGAGATGCAGTTCCAGATGCGCAACTGGTATTACTTCACCTGGCTTTCGGGCGACCACCTCGTCGAGCAGCATGTGCATTTTCTCGACTACACGGGCTGGCTGATGCGGGAGGAGCCGCCTCTGCACGCCTGGGGCTACGGCGGCCGCTCCCAGCGGGTGGAGCCCAAGTTTGGCGACATCTTCGACCATCATTCAGTGGTGTATGAATATCCAAACGGTCCGCGCGTGTCGGCGATGACCCGCCAGCAATCCGGCTGTTTCAACGGCATATACTCGACGGTCACCGGAACAAAAGGACAGCTTCGCCGC
>JAKLEJ010000680.1 GCA_022711695.1 Verrucomicrobiota bacterium
AGTGGGCTTGGGTCAAATCCGCCAGGGCTCGCGCAGGGCCTCGGAGCGAAGCCGGTTGGCTTCCTCGTCGCCAACGAAGCGCGTTGTCGCCGGGTCAAAGGTGACCTTCCGGTTCAGGAACAGGGCGATATTGGCGGCATGGCAGGCGATGTGCGACCAGCAGGCCGCGTCGGCATTGGCCCGGGTCCGCCCGCGGGACTTGACGCACTCGAGGAAATCGCGCACGTGATAGTCGGCTGGATACCCGCCGATCTTGGCGCCCTTGCCCGCCAGAAGCGAGTCGGGGCTCGCCACCAGGTCGCCATTGTCGCCGGTTTCCACCCAGCCGGTGTCGCCCTCGAACCGGACGGGGCAGGAGCCCAACGGCAGCCAGCCCTCGTTGCGCATGACCAGCTTCACGCCGCTGGCGTAGCGGGCGTGCAACTGGCCGTTGGCCGGCCAATACTCGACGGGAGCGGTCCCGTCGGCGTCGGCCGCCCACTGGCAGAGATCGACGCAATGCGACCCCCACTCGAGGCATCCCCCGCCCACCAACCCGCCGCCTTTCTCGAAGCCGCCGCCGTTGCCGAGGATTCCCCGGCTGAAGGGCCGCCAGGCGGCCGGACCCAGGTAGAGGTCCCAGTCGGCCTCTTCCTTGGCCGGCTCCGGTTCGGCGGCGGGCCACCCGCTGGTCCCGGTGCCCAGGCCGCCCGGATGCGCATGCACCGCCTGGAGTTTGCCCAGTTTGCCCTGGCGGGCCAGCTCGATGGCGAAAGTAAAATTGGGCAGGCTTCGTCGCTGGGTGCCGGCCTGGAACACCCGACCCGTCCGGCGGAAGGTCTGGGCCAGCGCCAGGCTCGAGGCGATGTCCTTGGTGCAGGGCTTCTCGCAATACACATCCTTGCCGGCCTTGGCGGCGAGGATCGAGGCGGCGGCGTGCCAGTTCGGGCCGGTGGCGATCAGCACCGCGTCGATGTCGGGGCGGGCCAGCATTTCGCGCAGGTCGCGGTAGGTGGCGCAGTCCTGGTTGCCGTACTGGCTGTCGGCCATCTTCTTCACCGCCTGGCGGCGCGCGTTCTTCACCTCGCAGATGGCCACGAACTGGACGTCGGGCTCGTGCAGGAAACAGCCCAGCACGTAGGAGCCGCGGCCGCCGATGCCGATCGCGCCCAAAACGACCCGTTCGCTGGGAGCCACCGCGCCGTCGCGGCCCAGAGCCGACGCAGGAATGAGGGTGGGGAGAGTCACGCAGGCGCCGGCGGCGCCCAGGGCGCCCCGGAGAAACTGCCTGCGATTCCAATGGCGAATAGATGCTTGCTTCATAGGAACAACTGCTCTTTAGCGGACGATGCAAACCGGCTTCGTGTTCAATTGAGTCGGACCGCGGCCGCTGCGCAGACGCAGTAAGAGTTCGCCAAAGGCCCCGGGATCGCAGAGAGTCCCTGGCATGAACACCCTTCCTGCGAACACCCCCCGGCCCGGTCCCCGGGCTGCGCCGGGTTGGCTGTTGGCTCCGGAGCGCGCTGGTGCGAGGCTCAGCG
>JAKLEJ010000681.1 GCA_022711695.1 Verrucomicrobiota bacterium
GCCGTCGGGGCTGGAGCCGCCAGCGGCGATCTTGGGGATGATGAACCAGCGGGCCACCGCCTTGACCCCCGGGGCGATCACGCCGGTTCCGTCCACGGCGTTGAGGCGCTCGAAGGTCGGGGCGCGCACGAAGAAGAGGGCCGAGGCGTCGTGGGTGGCGCCGTTGGTCGAGTAGAGCGGGTTCTCGAAGCTCAGTTCGGCGAAGAAGTCCGTGATGGGATCTTCGCCGTCGTTGTTGGTGACCTCGAGCTGGGCCTCGAAGCCGATGCGTTCGAGGGTGAGTTCCTGCTCGATGACCATCTTGACGCGGGAACAGAGCCCCTGGAACTGTTGCTGGGCGGGCGCGACGGGCGCGGCGATCCCGAGCGCGAGAAGTACGAGTGCGAAGCGCTTCATGGCGTGGGCATGGAGTGGGGTTCGAGTCATGGTTGGCAGCGCGGTGAAGGTCTGGAGCGTTTTCATGGCTGCACCTCCGTGCGAGGCTGGACCGGCTTCTCCTGGCCTGGGGCGGCGCGCCTGGACGCGAGCCACGGCGTCTTGTCGCCGCAACTGTCCTGCACCAGGATATCGTTGGCGTAGAAGGCGTGGTCTTCGCGGTTGACCAGCGTATAGACGCGCCCTGATGTTTCCAGACGGTTGATGGCCCTCAGGCCGACCCGCTGACCGGAGCTGTTGAAGAGCCAGTCGCCGGCCTTCAGGTGTCGGGCGGCCACCCAGCCGCTGCCATCCACCCAGAAGGAGTGGTCCGGCGTCGCGGTCACCGAGGCGGTGTCCGCGGCCGAACCCGGCCTGACAAAGACGACCTCGCAGAGTTCTTTGGCCTCGCGGACTTCGACTTGGGCCACCCGGGCGGCTTCCTGGCGGGTCGGCCCGGTTCGGACTACGTCGTTTGTTGTGACCGCCTCGATCGGTTTGACGGTCCCGTCTGCCAGGAGGACCGTGGTGCCGGCGACAAAGCAGCCCAGGCCCCCAGGGCTGTAGCCGGAGTTGGAGCGCGCCGGGGCCGAGGACGAGCCCGGTCCGCTCCCTCCTCCTCCGCCTCCGCCGCCTCCACCGCCCGGGCATTTCCCTGTGAGCTTCCCAATCGTGTCCATGACGTTGAACGCCGCCATCAGCCCTTCGGAGATCTCCGAGACCCCATCGCCAATGTGATCGGCGGCGATATTGACAATGTCCTTCAGGTCCTGGCATTGGGCGCAAGCATCGACAATGGCCTTAAGGAGAGCGGCGAAGCGATCGAGGTCGAACGCGCCGCCGGTGCAAGGATACTTGTTGAAGTCGAGGTAATTGGCCAGCAGTTCGCGCCCGGGTTGCGCGGTGACGTTGCCGTTGGCATCGATGTCATAGCCGAAGCACTTGGGTTTGCCGCAGGGAGTCTTGGCGAATTTGCCCTGCCCGGCGGCATTGGTGGCGGGGCCGAAGAACTCGTAGCGGAACGGCACTTCGACCGTTTCCTGGGCCCGCAGGAGCGGGAAGTAGTTGATGAGCGGGGTGAGGCGGGCCTCGGGAATCAC
>JAKLEJ010000682.1 GCA_022711695.1 Verrucomicrobiota bacterium
GATTTCTTGCTCACGCCCGGCTGAAGGCCGGTGATGAGTCCGCCCAGGCGGGTCAGGGTCCGGGCGGGGACGTCCTTGGCGGTGGTGCTGTTGCAGAGGGTGTATTTCTCGAGCAGCGGCGCGTAGGGGGTCAGGGGATGACCGGTGACGTAAAAGCCCAGCAGCTCCTTCTCGGCGGCCAGCAACTGGCTCTGGGGCCACTCGGGAAGCTGCGGCAGGTCGCCCCCCGGGGCGGTTTCGCGGGCCTCCAGCATGGCAAAGAGCGAGCTCTGGCCGCGCTGGCGGTCCGCCACCACGTTGGCTGCCCGCGTCAGCGTGTGCTCCACCCCGGCCATCAGGCTGGCCCGCGTCTGCCCAAAACAATCGCAGGCGCCGCACCGGATGAGCGCTTCCAGGACCTTGCGGTTGACCGTGCGGGTGTCCACGCGCTCGCAGAGGTCGGCCAGGCTCTTGAACGGCCCGCCGGAGGCCCGCGCCTCCAGGATCGAGCGGACCGCCATCTCGCCGACCCCCTTGATGGCGGCCAGGCCGAAGCGGATGGCCATCGGCGGGGCCTCGGCGGGACCGGGGCTCGCCTCTCCCGGAGGCGGTGCCCCCGAGGCGCTGCGGCCGGCCGGCGCGGTGAGGGCGGGCGTGAACGTCACTTCGCCCTCGTTCACGTCCGGCGGCAAGACCTCGACGCCCATGGCCCGGGCCTCGGCGAGCACCACGCTCAGCTTGTCGGTCGCGCCCATTTCGTTGGTCATCATCGCCGCCAAAAACTCGACCGGGTAGTTGGCCTTCAGGTAGGCCGTCTGATAAGCCACGATGGCGTAGGCGGCGGCGTGCGACTTGTTGAAGCCGTAGCCTGCGAACTTCTCGAGCGTGTCGAAGACCTCGTTGGCTTTGGCCTCCGGAATGCCGTTCACCCGCGCCGCGCCCTTGACGAAGATGCTGCGCTGCTTGGCCATTTCCTCGGCTTTCTTCTTGCCCATGGCCCGGCGGAGCAAATCCGCGCCCCCGAGCGTGTAGCCGGCCAGGATCTGGGTGGCCTGCATCACCTGTTCCTGGTAGATCAGCACCCCGTAGGTTTCGCGGGAAATCGGCTCCAGCAGGGGATGCGCGTATTCGATGGGCGCGCGTCCGTGCCGCCGCTCGATGAAGTTCGGGATCAGGTCCATCGGGCCCGGCCGGTAGAGCGCCACCAGCGCCGTGATGTGCTCGACGGAACTGATGCGAAAGCGCCGGCAGAGGTCGCGCATCCCGCCGGATTCCAACTGGAACACTCCCACGGTGTTGCCCTTGTTCAGCAGGTCGTAGGCGCGGGCGTCGTCGAGCGGCAGCCGGTCGATCGGGACCTCCGTGCCCCGCAGCCGTTTGACCATCTCGCAGGTGTTGCGGATGACCGTGAGCGTCTTGAGCCCCAGGAAGTCCATCTTCAGCAGGCCCAGGTCACCCACGGGGTTCATGGCGTACTGCGTGACAATCGCGCCGTCGTCGTCCTCGCGCAGCGGCAGCAGGTTCTGAAGC
>JAKLEJ010000683.1 GCA_022711695.1 Verrucomicrobiota bacterium
CGCCGCGGCTTCGAGCAAGGCTGGCATTGCCAGCAGCGCGACGGCGAAGCACAACCAAAAGACAGGTTTCATGCGCCCAGCATGCCAGAGACGGGTTGGCGGGAAAAGGCATTTGGAGCAGCGCAAGCGCCTCGAGCGCGCTTCCGACCGCAACACCGCGCGCAGGCTATTCCTCGGCGTTGGCGTCGGTATAGAGGTTCAGGCCGAACCAGCGCCGGCTGCCCTGGCCAAGCGAGCGCACCGCGAAACGGCAGGGTTGCCCCGGGGCCCAGAGCCCCCGCGCCAGGGTCGCTGTGAACAGCCCGAGCTGGTCCTGCGGCGGCTTGCGCAAGGCCGCAAACCGCAAGGTCACCCGGCCATCGGCCGACTGCCATCGGTTGGTCTGCTCGGGCAGGTCGAAACGAACCTGCTCGACGCCATTCACCAGGAAGACAAACCCATCCGTTTTGGGCTCGGATTGGTAGCCCAGGCCGCCGGCGAAGACGAAGGTGAGAAAGTCGTTGGTTCCCTCCGCGGGCGCCGCGGCGGTTTTCCATTCCACCAGGTGGCCGGCCTGGGTCTGCCGGCACACCGGCATCTTGACGTTGTCCTCGCGGTAGGAATACCAGACGCCCTCCTCGCCCTCGTTGCGGGTCAGCTTCTCGAAACCGGAAAGGGCCTCCCCGGCTTCGGCGTCGTCGGCCACCGGCAGGGCTGCGCGCGGCCAGGTGGCGCGCGGCGGGGCCGAGGTGGCCGCGTGGGTCAGCATCTGCGCCAGGAGCCAGTCGTTTTCGGGACGGCCCCGGGCTTTCTCGTGGTTCAAACCGCTCGCCAGAACGAGGCCTTTGCCGCATCCGACCTCGAACAGGACGGCCTCGTCCTGCACCGAGCGCAGGCTGGGCAGCGCCCGCAGGATCACGTTGGGGCGGGCCGGCAGCCCTTCCAGGACGATCTTGCGGCCACCCTCGAGCAGGTGAAACCAACCGGCGTCGCACCACCCCTCGGGCGCGAAGGCGCGGGTGACCGGGTGATCATAGACCCATGTGCCGCAGAGATTGGCGTTCAGATCGTCGCCCGCCTTCCACCAGGAACTCCGGTAGGTCAGGGGGCGGGAGGCAAACGCGCGTCCGGCCTGGAGCAGCACCAGGGAAGCGCCGCGCTCGACGGCGTCCGCCAGGCGCCGGTCGAGCCTGCCGCTCAGGTAAACGGCCTGGGCGGGCAGGGGGCCTTCGCGGGGCAGGGGCGTCAAGCCCAGCCCGGGCCAGCGCTTGACCTGGGCCGCGCTGCCGTAGAGCGGGGCAGGGGAGGGCCCCGGCGCGGCCGCCTTCGGAAACACCCACGCCGACCATTCGTTCCGCCACGTTCGCGCGGGCTGTTCCCCCGCGATCCAGGTGGCTTGAAGCTGCAGGCGCGTCGGTCTCTCCACGTCCGGCAGAATGACAGTGACGCGGCCGCACTCGGCCAGTTCTCCCTGGCCGACGGATACGTCGCTGCGCTGATCTGCGGAGAGCACCCGGTCGGCCGC
>JAKLEJ010000069.1 GCA_022711695.1 Verrucomicrobiota bacterium
CGGCGATGGCCGACGCTGGAATCTCTATGCGCCTTTCGATCATTACCAGGTGGACCCCCTCCTGGGCACGGCGGCCGATCTCAAAGCGCTCCAAGGGGCCTGCGCCGCCGCCGGCATCCGCCTAATGTTTGACCTGGTCCCCCACGGTCCGCCGGACTTCACGCCCCTTGCCAAAGCCCATCCCGAATGGGCGGCCCGCAAGCCGGATGGCTCGATACAATACGAATGGGGGCAGCTTGCCTTCGACAACCATCATCCGGGCTGGCAGGACTACATGCGGAAGGCCGCCGAATGGGGCGCGCGCGAGTTTGGGGCCGTGGGCGCGCGTGTGGATTGCGGCGCGGGCGGACCGCTCAACTGGAACAGGGAGGTCACCAGCCGCCCCTCGCTTTCGACCCTTGCGGGCGGGCTGGGGATGAATGCCGCCATCCGCGACGGTTACCGGCGCGCGCATCCGGGCGTGGTCATTCTACCCGAGGAATACACCGGGGCGACCATTTTCAACCGGGTGGCCGATCTTACCTACGACGCGCAGCTCTACTTTCTGCAGGCGGACCTGCTGGAGCGAGGGGCCGCGCCGTCCGAATGGGCGAGGCTTTTCCAGCAGTTCCTCCACGATCAGCAGGCCACGCTGCCTCCTGGCGGCCTCAAAATGCGCTGGATCAGCAACCACGACACCGTGTCGTGGACCTTCCAGAAGCGGCGCCCGGCCAAAGCCTACGGCGAGGGTCGCCTGCGCGCGTTGCTGGCGCTGTGCGCGCTCATCGAGGGTGCGCCCATGCTCTACCAGGGCGACGAGGATCCCGCGGTGTACCGTCAGGCCGGCCCCTCGCAGGTCGAATACCTGGGGCGCCTCCACGGGCTCCGCAAGGACCTGGCTGCGCTCCGCGACGGCGCCGCCGACTACGCGTCGCTTCGCGCCTCCGAAGGGGTCTTCGCCTGTCTGCGCCAGCACGACCGGCAAGAAGCCATCGTCCTCATCAGCTTTAACCCCGCGCCGGCGCGGTGCAGGCTTTCGCTCCCGGGGGGCTTGCAAGGGCGGTGGAAGGACGCGCTTGGCGGCGAACTCTTCGACCTTGCGGATGGCGTCTCCCTCCCCATGAGCCCGTGGCAGACGCGCGTGCTCCGGCTCGCGCCGGCGCCTTAGCACCGCGCGGTCGCGGTTTGAGGGCCGGAGAATTCCATTGAATCGTCCGCTTGTTCGGCTAGCATCCGCCCCCGTTAAACAGGCTGGATCGAGAGACACGAAAACATGAAGAGCTATAACATCGCAGTCATCGGCGGGGACGGCACGGGCCCGGAAGTGGTTCGCGAAGCCATCAAGGTGCTGGACGCCGCGGCGCCCAAACACGGCGTCAAACTCAACTACACCTACTTCGATTTCGGCGGGGACCGTTACCTGCGGACCGGGGAGGTGCTGCCGGACAGCGCCGTGCCCGAGCTGCGCAAGTTTCCGGCGGTGCTGCTGGGCGCCATCGGCCATCCCGACGTCAAGCCGGGCATCCTTGAAAAGGGCATCCTGCTGCGGATGCGCTTCGAGATGGAGCAATACATCAACCTGCGGCCCGTGCGGCTTTACGACGAGCGGTTCTGTCCGCTTAAGGACCGGACGCCGGAAGACATCGATTTCGTGGTGGTGCGGGAAAACAACGAGGGCCTTTACACCGGGGCGGGCGGGTTCGTCTTCAAGGGCACGCCCCACGAGGTGGCCATCCAGGAAAGCGTCAACACCCGGCGGGGCGTCGAGCGCTGCCTGCGCTATGCCTTCGAATACGCCCGCAAGCGCCGCGGCGGCCAGCCCTGGAAGGGCCTCAAACCCGACGAGGTCAAGGGCGGCAAGACGGCTCAATTGACGCTCTGCGGCAAGACTAACGTGCTCACCTACGCGTTCGACCTGTGGGAGCGCGCCTTCAACGAGATCGGCCCCCGGGACTACCCGACCATCAAGCGCGATTACGCGCATGTGGACGCCACCACCATGTGGTTCGTCAAGAACCCGGAGTGGTTCGACGTGATCGTCACCGACAATATGTTCGGCGACATCATCACTGACCTGGGCGCCATGATCCAGGGCGGCATGGGCATCGCCGCCGGCGGCAACATCAACCCGCAGGGCACTTCCATGTTCGAGCCCATCGGCGGCAGCGCCCCCAAATACACCGGCAAGAACGTCATCAACCCCCTGGCCGCCGTCTGTGCCGGCGCCATGATGATGGATTTCCTGGGCGAAACCAACATGGCCCAGGCCATCGAGAACGCCGTCATCCGCACCGTCCGCGAGAAGCTCAAGAGCCTGGCGGCGGGCAAGATGGGGTGCGGAACCAAGGAGGTCGGCGACCTCGTGGCCTCCACGGTCTAGTCCCCGGCGGTTCTGCTTTCACAGGGGCGGCGATCGGACGGATCGCCGCCCTTTTTTCTTTGCAGGCGAGGGATTCGGCGCCACGTTGCGGCCGATGCCAGCCTCCGCTCATGACGCGCGTCTCCGTCCGGCCACGGGCAGTCTCCTGCCCAACCTGGCAGCCGTGGCGGCGTTGCTCTTCCTGTCCATCGGCAATCGCGAAACCGAAGGCGCCAGCCACGACCGCGCGTTCGCCCCGGCCGCTCTGAAAGTGGCGGACGCCGGGGAACTGTCGGCCACCTTCGTTTCACCCCACATGGAGGCGCCCCTGGCGGGCGGCAAGAACGTCCTCTGGTGCGGCACGCTCCAATTGGCTTGGAACGCGGCCTGCGACCTACTGGGCGGGGACATCCAACTGCGCGGGGCGGAACCGCTGGCGGCGGCGCTCAACAAACGAGCTCTCACCGCGGCAGATCTGGACGCCTCCAGCTATGTGGCCCTGGCGGGCCGGCTCCAGGAGGGCATCCTCTCGCGCATCAAGGACGAACTGGCTAGCCGGTTCAAAGGGGCCGCCACTCCGAGATTGGCGTCTTTGGGAGGAGGGGCCGCCCGTCCCCAGGACATTGTCACTTACGCCTACCTGTTCAAGAACCTGAGCTTCGAGACGCCCTTCGAGCGGCTGCGCCCCCTCGTGTTCAACGGCGAAACCGAGGTGGCATGTTTCGGCTTCGAGCGGGGCAAGGCGGCCGCCGCGAAGATGCGGAGCCAGGCCCTCATTCACGACTATCGCGGGCCCGACGACTTCGTCATAGAGATCAAAACCAAATCCTCACAGGACAGGCTGATTCTCGCCAAAACACCGCCGGGGGCGACGCTGGCGGAGATTATCGCCGCAGTCCACAAGCGCGCCGCGGGAGACGCCCCGCTCGGAGCGGACGTGGGGGACACCCTGATCATCCCCAAAGCGGGGTTCGACGTCACCCGCCGATACGCCGAGCTGGAGGGCAAGCCGATCGTGCTGGGAGGCAGGTCGAGCCCGTCGGACCTGATGCTGGCCGGCGTCCTCCAGAACATCCGCTTCCAGATGGATGAGAAGGGCGTGGTCCTGCGCTCCGAGGCCCGGATGACGCTGGCTTGCGGGGGGCCGCCGCCGCCGCGCCCGACGCATGTCATGATCTTCGACAAACCCTTTCTTGTGATGCTGCAGCGCCGGGGTTCGGCGGCGCCCTATTACGCCTGGTGGGTGGCCAACGCCCAGCTCCTGGTCCGCGCGCAGCCGTGATCGCCCCTCAAACGCTTGCGCGCCGGCTTCCACGGATTACCTTGGTGGCGCATGAAAAAATCGCTCGGCGCCAAAACCCTGCTGTTTCCCACCCCCGTCCTGGCGGTTGGCTCTTATGACAAGGAAGGCCGGCCCAACGTCATGACCGCCGCCTGGGCGGGGATTTGCTGTTCCCAACCCCCGTGCGTGGCGGTTTCCCTTCGCAAGGCCACCTACTCCTACGCCAACATCGTTCTCCGCAACGCCTTCACCATCAGCATTCCCTCCCAGGAACAGTGGCGAAAGGCGGACTTCTTCGGGTTGGCTTCCGGCAGCCTCATGGACAAGTTCGCCAAAGCCGGGCTCACGCCGGTCCGCGGCGCGTTCGTCGATGCGCCCTATGTCGAGGAGTTCCCGCTCGCGCTCGAGTGCCGCCTCCTGCAGACGATCGAGCTGGGGCTGCACACCCAGTTTGTGGGCGAGATTCTGGACGTCAAAGCCGATCCCTCCATCCTGAGCGATTCGGGCCTGGTGGACATCCAGAAGCTCAAGCCGCTGGTCTTCACCCCGGACACCCAGGCTTACCACGGCATCGGCGAATTCATCGGCCGCGCCTTCACCAGCAGCACGCCCGGATGATTTTCATTGTCAGAGCCCGGCCAGGGGAGCAGAGTCCAATCGTTCTTTGAAAACGCCGCCGGGAGTTCCGGCGGCTTCCGACAGCCAGATGACAGGGAACCCCGTGAAAATCGGGGGCGGTTGCGCCACTGTAACGGGATACGAACTCCCAGGGCCACTGCCGCGCCAGGCGCGCGGCGGGAAGGCGGGAGCAAGGCAAGCCCCAAGCCAGGATACCGGTCTGGTTGTGCTCGTCTGGCCGGATTCGTTCCGGCCGCTTCTCCGCACAAGAGAAGGATGAGGCCGGTCCGCCCCGCACGGGCGGATTTCGTTGAATGCCTTCATTCTCCGATTCGCGGAGTCTGAAGGCTTTTTGTTTTCCGGGGCGCGACAGCCGCGCCCGGCACGATAGCGCCCGAGGACTCCCGACTGGTCTCGCAAACTCATAAAACAAAACCTCCCGCGTGTGCCGCGGGAGACAACGAGGACCCGTCGAATGAAGAAGATGATGTGGACGCTGGCGTTGGCCGGCGGAGTGGGCAGCCAAACCCTGGCAAATCCGTTTGCCGCAGCCGTGATTTCGTATGAGCCGGGCGTCGGCGGCAGCGCCGCCCTGACCAACGCCGCCGCCGCCTTGGGCGCGCCGGCCACCCTGATCCAGGATCCCGTCTGGGGCGATTCCGCGGTCACCCCCTTCAACGCGCCTTACCTTACAGACCAAATTGTTTCGCTTGGGACCGGCGGCAGCCTGACCCTCCGGTTTGACTCGCCCATCACGAACGATCCCCATCCTTTCGGCCTGGATTTCCTCGTCTATGGCAACACCATGTTCAACGATGCCGCCTGGCCCAACGGCCAGACCGACCCCGCCGGCTCGACCTTCGGCGAGTGCGTCGGCCAGACGGCTGTCTGGGTCAGCGAGAATGGCGCCCAATTCTACAAACTGAATCCTTCGCTGGCGCCGGTGTTCGACGGCTTGTTCCCCACGGACGGCCAGGGCCAGCCGGGTGTGCCGGTGAACCCGGCGCTTGGACGGGACGCGTTCCCCAGCCTCACCCTCGCCCAGGTGCGCGCCCTCTATGGCGGCGCCGCCGGCGGCGCCGGCTATGATCTCGCCTGGGCTCAGGACGCCCAGGGCCAGAGCGTCAGCCTGGCCAGCGTAAGCTACGTGCGGTTGGAGGTGCTCAGCGACAAGGCCGAGATCGACGCCCTGGCGGCCGTTCCGGAACCCGCCGCCTGGGCGCTGTTCGCCGGCGCGTTGCCGCTGCTGGCCTGGAGACTGGGACGGCGTCGGTCGGACACCCGCCGCATCCCCGGCGCGGCAAGAGGGCAGCCTTAATCCGCCTTTCCGCTGTGAAACGGCCTGCGCAATTCATTCGCATGGCTCTCGGCCTGGCAGCCGCCCTTCTCGGGGTTGGCGGGGGGCCGGGCTCGTTTCAGACGCTGGCCGCGGTGTGGACCGAGGATTTCGCCAGCGATCCCGCGGCGCGCGGGTGGGCCGTCCATGGCGAAGCGTCGCTGTTTGAATGGAGTGCCGTTGGAGGTCACCTCGAGGCAACTTGGGATTCGGGCCGAACCAACAGCCTGTTCCATCATCCGCTGGATACAACGCTGACGAAGCGCGACGATTTCAGCCTGGCTTTCGATCTGCGCCTGACCGAGATCCTCGGCGGGGCGCGCCCGGGCAAACCCGGCCCCTTCGAGATCGCCATCGGGTTGCTCCACCGGGCCAGCGCCACCAACGCCTCCTTCACCCGCGGCAAGCTCCCGCTCTTCCCGAACCTGTGCGAGTTCGACTACTTTCCGCAGGGCTCGAATCCGCCGCCGGTGGGGATCATCGCCGCCACCGTGTCGCCCATGATCGCCTCGACCAACGGCGGCGCGGTGGCCACCAGCATGAATTTCCCCTTCGAGCTGCCGCTCGGCGAGTGGCTGCGCGTGACGATGACTTACGCCTCCAGCAACCGGACGCTCTCCACGGTTCTGACCCGCCAGGGCCAGCCGATGGGGCCGATCAAGCAGGTCGCGCTTGGCGACGGCTTCACCGATTTCCGCCTGGATGCGTTCTCCATCACCAGCTACAGCGACGCCGGCGACCGGTTCGGTTCCGTGCTGGCCCGCGGGCAGGTGGACAACGTGCGGGTCACCACGCCCGACCCGCCCCGGCCCCGCCTCGAGGCGATCCTCGCGAACGAGGGGCGCCGCATCCGTTTCGTCAGCGACAGCAACTGGGTTTATGCGCTGGAGCGCAGCGACGATCTGCGCGCGTGGAGGCCGGCTTCCGCCTTCACCCCGGGCGCCGGCGGCGCCCTCGAATTGGCGGACACGAACGCCTTCGCCGGCCCGGCGGAGTTCTATCGTGTGGCGATGCAGAGGCGATGAAGAGGCTGGCCTCCACCTTGAACCCGCAGCGCCCGCCGACGACGGCAGGCCGCCCCGGTTTTCGGTCGGGCGGGTTCACGCTGATCGAGCTGCTGGTGGTCGTGGCCATCGTCGGTCTCCTGGCGGCGCTGCTGCTGCCGGCTCTGACCAAGGCGCGGCAGACGGCCCACCGCGCCGGCTGCATCGGCAACCTGCGCCAACTGGCGCTGGCCGCGCAGCTCTATTGGGATGACAACGAGAACCGGTCGTTTCCTTACCTGGTGGCGGAGACCAACGGCGGCATCGTTTATTGGTTTGGCTGGATTCAGAACGAGGGTCCCGGCGAGGGCCGGCGGGCCTTCGATCCCACGCGCGGCGCGCTCCATCCTTACCTGCAGGGGCGCGGGGTGGAGCTCTGCCCCTCGTTCCGCTACACGGACGAACGCGTCAAGCTCAAGGCCGCCGCCAGCACTTATGGCTATGGCGGCAACCTCTACCTGTTCGGCCAGAACGTGGACCGTGTGAAGCACCCCTCCGAGGTGGCGCTGTTTGCCGACTCAGCCCAGATCAACACCTGGCAGGCGCCGGCCTCGCCCGACCGCCCCATGATCGAGGAGTGGTATTACCTCGATCCCGACTGGCCCACCGCCCATTTCCGGCATCGGCAGACGGCCCAGGCGGTGTTCGTGGACGGACACATCGACCCCGAGAGACCAGCCGCCGGGACCGTGGATGCCAGCCTGCCCGGCCAGGTCGTGGGCTGCCTCCGCCGCGAGATTCTCGATCTCAAGTGAGAGGGCGTTGGTCCGGAAACCAGTTCAGCGCGCTGTGACGCCCGATCCGGCGGCTGCCGGCAATGGCCTTCGAAATGTAAACTTTGGCCTCGCGGACCGCCCCCTCGAGCCCAAGCCCCCGGGCAAGCCCGGCGGTGATGGCGGCGGAATACGTGCAACCGGTTCCGTGCGTGGAGACCCCGCGCACGTAAGGCGCGCTCAGCAGCAGTTCCACGCCGCTTCGCGCGTCGTGAAACACGTCCACCGCCTGGACGCAGCCGGTCAGATGCCCGCCCTTGACGAGCGCGGCGCACCGGTAACGTTCCGCCAGCAGCCGCGCGGCCGCCCGCAAGTCCTCCGGCTCGCGCAGCGCCAGGCCTGTCAGCGCCTCGGCCTCATCCAGGTTCGGCGTGATCAACGTGGCCAGCGGCAGCACCTCCTCGCGCAACAGCCGCGCCGCCGCCGTTTCCAGCAGCCGCGCCCCGCTCGTCGCCACCATCACCGGGTCCACCACCAGGGAGACTTTGGGCTGGCGGCGCAGGAACCGCGCCACCTCGCGGATGATCCCGGCCGAGAAAAGCATGCCCGTTTTGGCGGCGGCCGGAGGCAACTCGCTGAAAACCGCCTCGAGCTGCCGGCGCACCATTGCCGGTGTGACCGCCTGCACGCCGGAAACGCCCGCCGGGTTTTGCGCCGTCAGGCACGTCACCACACTGGTCCCGTGCGTTCTTAGAGCCGCAAAGGTCTTCAGGTCTGCCTGCAGGCCCGCCCCGCCCCCGCTGTCCGAGCCGGCGATGGTCAGGGCCACCGGCATTCTTGATGGCTTCGTCATGGCCCCAGTGAATCCGATCCCCCCGTCTCTGCCCAGCCTGAACTCCGAATCTGCGCCTGGCCCGCGTCGCCAGCCGGCTGCGCATTGGAAAGCGAGCGTCGCCGCTTAGCTCGAGTGAGGTTCCGCACGTCGATTCGCCCGGATTCAGCGATTTGGGACGGCTGACTGACGATTCCTCACGACCCCGCTCCGGTCCAACGGGTTAGCCCCTCCCGGAGCGGTTGCGCCCGCCAAAAGTCGGCCTCCCGAATGCCAGACACCAAGTCTGGACCACCGCCCGAAACTCCTGGCAAAACGGCTCCCGTCTTGCGCCCGCCGCGCCCGCCGTCTAAGTTGGGCCATGGCAAAACGAGTGCTGGCGTTCGTGGACGACATCTACGAAGACCTCGAACTGTGGTATCCGAAGCTCCGGCTCGAGGAAGCTGGCGTTGAGATGCATCTGGCCGGGCTGGAACTGCGCGTGTTCAAGGGCAAGCACGGCTACCCGGCTCGAGCCGACCTGCTAATGGCGCAGGCCAGAAGCGAGGATTTTCAAGGCCTGATGATCCCGGGCGGTTTCATGCCGGACAAATTGCGTCGCGAAGCAAGGGTGCTGGGGCTCACGCGCGAGTTCTTCGAGCAGGGAAAGCCCGTTGCCTTCATCTGTCACGGCGGGTGGATTCCCATCTCGGCCGGCATTCTCCGCGGACGCCGCGCCACCGGCTCGCTGGGGATCAAGGACGACCTGGTAAACGCGGGGGCCACCTGGATGGACGAGGCGGTGGTCGTGGACGGAAATCTCATTTCGAGCCGAACGCCTGCGGATTTGCCGCGCTTTGCGCAGGCGTTGGCCTCGGCGATCCAGGATCGATGAACACGACTCCGAGGGCAATCAAGACGGCGCCACAATCATGAGCAAGACGATCGGAATTGTCACGGGTGGGGGCGATTGTCCCGGCCTCAACGCGGTCATTCGTTCGGTGGCCAAAGCCGCCGCCAAACGCGGCTGGGAAGCCATCGGCATTATTGGCGGCTACCAGGGCCTGCTCCCGCCTCAAAACACGCGCCCGCTACAGTACCATGACCTGGACGGCCTGATCAACCGGGGTGGGACTATCCTGGGCACCGCCAACCGCGGCCAGTTCTCCGCCAAAACGGGCCACGGCGAGGTCCGCCAACTGCCGCGCGAACTGCTCGAGGCAACCCGGCGCGGCATGGAGCAGCTCGGGATCGAGGCGCTGGTCTCGGTCGGAGGCGACGGGTCCCTGACCATCGCCCAACAGATGCACGAGCATGGCATCCCCATCGTGGGCGTGCCCAAGACCATCGATAACGATTTGGCGGGCACCCACGTCACGTTTGGTTTCGACTCGGCGGTGGCCTGCGCCACCGACGCCCTGGACCGGCTGCGCACCACCGCCGAAAGCCACAACCGGGCAATGGTCCTCGAGGTGATGGGCCGCTACGCCGGATGGATCGCCATCTATGCGGGCGTGGCTGGCGGCGCCGACGTGATCCTGATTCCGGAGATTCCCTTCAGCTACGAAAGCGTTTGCGCGCAGATCGCCGCCCGCGAGCAGGCCGGAAAACGCTTCACCCTCGTGGTAGCGGCCGAAGGCGCCTTCGAGCGCGGCGGCGGCTTTGTCACCGCGGCCGCCCAGCAGGAGAACCGCGAAGCCCGTCTGGGCGGCATCGGCGCCCGGGTGGCGACCGAAATCGAGAAACGCACCGGCAAGGAAACCCGCTCGGTCGTGCTGGGGCACCTGCAGCGCGGCGGCAGCCCCACCAACATGGACCGGGCCCTCTGCACCATCTTCGGGGCCAAGGCCATCGAACTGATCGCTCAAGGCAAGCTGGGCCGCATGGTCTCGCACACCGGCGGCGGGATCGACAGCGTGCCGCTGGCAGCCGCCACGGCCGGTTTGCGGACGGTGTCCCTGGAGGGCAGCTTTGTTCAAACTGCCCGCGACTTGGGCATCTGCCTCGGCGATTGATCCCTTCAGGCTCGCTCCCACGCCGCACATTCCTCGTCGCATGTGCGACTGGGGGTGTGTTCAGCCCGGAGGGTCTATGAGGAATCCGGGCCCGACCGAGTCAGACCGGGGCTGGACCAGGGAAGGAGGGCCTGGTCTTTGCGGCAAGATTACTTCAGGGCCGCATAGACCCGATGGACGTCATCGTGGTCGTCGAGCCCATTGAGAAATGCCACCACATCCTTGCGGTCGGCTTCGCTCAGCTCGGGAAAACTCTTGGCCAGGTACCGCATCTCCGCGGCGATGACCTCCCAGCCGGCGGCCTTGAGGGCCTTGGACACGGCGTCCAGGTCACGAATCTCGGTGAGGAACTGCGCGCCTTTGCGGCCGGCGGGAACGTCTTCCGGATCCAGGGGCTGGACTTCCTGGGCGCCGGCCTCGATGGCGTCCGTCTCGGCGTCGCGATTGACATCCGGGTGGGTGGCTTCCACCACGCCGAGGTGGTTGAAAAAGAAACCGACCGAGCCCGGCTGGCCGAGGCTCCCGGCCTGGAAGAGCTTCCGGATTTCCGGCGCCGTGCGGCTGCGGTTGTCGGTCAGGCACTCGACCACCACCGGGATCTTGTGGGGAGCGAAGCCCTCGTAAGTGACCAGCTCGAAGCTGATCTTTTCGTCGGTCTGACCCGACCCTTTCTTGATGGCGCGCTCGATGGTGTCGCGATAGACAGAGGCCTTCTTGGCCTTCTCGACCGCCGCGGCCAGGCGCGGGTTCAGGTCGGGATCGGCCCCCCCCAGCTTCGCGGCGACCATGATTTCCCGGACCAGCTTGCTGACCAACTGGCCCTTCTTCTGCGCGTTGGCTTCACGGCCAGCTTGTTTCCATTGTGCGCCCATGGCTCAGGTCGAGTGTCTCCGCAGTGCAACGCTTGACGGCAACGGGATGCCCATCAGGGATTCGCCGAATCCGGCGTCACAGGCTTCTCTTCCTGCGCTGCGGACGGCGCCGACTCCGGTTCGCTGGACGGCTCCGGCTGAGGAGGAGCTTCCTCCTGGACAGCAGGGACAGCAGCGTCCGCAACTTCAGCCTGCTCGACAGCCGAGCCAGTCACGGCGGACAATTCCACTGACGGCTCGGGCGCCGCCTCGTCGGCAGCCGGGGCTGACGCGGTTTCCGCGGGCACGGTTTCGGCGACGGTCGCTTGTGCCGGCGCCCCAGCCGGGACGGCGGCAGGCGGTTTGGGCGGGGGCTTGGGCAGCGGTTTCTTGGCCGTTTCCAGAAGCCCATCGGCGAACTCGATCACATGGCCCTGGTGGATGAGCCAATGAAGATCGCTGATCATCATGGTCGCCTCGGGCGAAACGGCCGGTTCGGCCGGGGCGGCGGCGGACGGCGGAGCGCCCTCGGAAGAAGCTTCGGCAGCAGCGGCCGCCGGAGCGGGCGCTGGCGCGGCCGAGGCGGCCGCCGGGGCCAGGGCGTCAAGCAACTGCCGGCGGGTGCACTTGGGGTGGGCGCCGATGAACATGACGATGCGCCGGATGCCCTCGGAAACCGGGGCGGAATCCAGATCGAGATAATGCGG
>JAKLEJ010000007.1 GCA_022711695.1 Verrucomicrobiota bacterium
TGCTGGCCCGCACGGACACGAACGGCTCGGCCTTTTACCACACGGACGGCAACGGGAATGTGACGGCGATGGTGGACGAGCAGGGGCGGATCAAGGCCCGCTACCTCTATGACCCGTTCGGGAACCTGCTCGCCCAGAGCGGGCCGCTGGCGGAAGCAAACCTCTATCGCTTCTCCGGAAAGGAGATTCACCCTCAGTCCGGCCTCTACTACTACGGCTTCCGCTGGTACGACCCGAACCTCCAGCGCTGGATCGATGCCGATCCGATCGGCCTGTTGGGAGGCAGGAACAAGCATGCGTTTGTCGGGAATAATCCCGTCAACCTCGTGGACCTTTGGGGCTGGCAGTCGTCGATCGGCGCAGGCTACGGGAGTATGCCCCTGCCGCATTACCCTGATACTGGCGGACCTACCTTGGGGCAGACTGCCAGTCAAGTGGCTGCGTCGTGGCTGGACAACCTTTTCAACACGGGCCTGGCTGTGATCCGAATGACGATGCACGACCCGACCGGAGATCGGCGCGCGCAGGAACAGATGGACGCCATGTCGGCATACGTCCAACAGGACCTGGGCTCACCGCTGGCGCGAAGCGGCTTCTGCGAATCGGGATCACAACTCGATGCTGTTGGAACACTGACTTTCATGTTGACTCCGGGCCTTTTCGCCAAGGGCAAATGCCCTGCCATAAAGACAGCAGCGCAGGAACAATACTTCATTTCCAGTGGAGTGAGGCGGTCGTTGTCATCGCTCCAAAATGGAGCAAATGAAATTCCTGCTACGATTGTGAGGTCGGGACAAGCTGACGTTCAGACAACACTTCGTCTGGAGCAACTGTTCTCCCCCAAATTTGAAGTCCCGACTGACAGTCGGCTCTTAAACATCACACCACCAATTCGAGTCCCGATTGAAGTGCAGCCGTTGGGAATACCTGGTCAAGCGGCATCTATTCCGCTTAATCAGGTGAAGATAATTCCCCCTGGTGGAGGTTAAGAGACGCGAGAGGACACCATGAAAGAACCACCAGAGGAGATTAAGCTGCGTCTGCTCTTCATCCTCCATCGAGGTTTTGTAGAAGCCAGGCTGTTAGCGGGTGCAAGCAAGGCCGGTCAGCTCTTTGATTTGGCGGACGCTCTGGAATTGATTCCTGGGATGTTGAAAGACTGGCACGATGGAGACTTGGAGCAAGTCCGTTCCTTGCTCAAAACCTATCAGGACAAATACCCCGTTGGAGGGTTTGATTTCCTCGCTCGCTTAAGCGAACAAGGTCCTCTGCCATTTTGATTGCGGCAGTGAAGAAACGGAAAGAAACGGGTCAAACTATGACACTGTCCTCTCGATGACGCACACTTGAGAGAATCCTCAATCCATAATGCGGTTAAGGGCAGAGCCTGGTGGTTTATCCTGGTCTGGTTCCTGGCCGGGTTCGACGCCCTGGCTTCGCGCACGGGCCACGCCTTTGTCGCGCCGGGTGACGTCGCGGCCCCCGGGTTCACGGTCAACAAGCTGAACGTGTCTTGCGGGATGGAGGCGATCCAGGAGCGGGACGGCAACAACAATCCTCGGGTGTCCTACACGCTGGGGGGCGGCCTCCTTGCCCGCACGGACACGAACGCTTCGGCCTATTATCACACCGACGGCAATGGGAGGGGACGCGTTTCTCAGCGGAGGAGGCCTCGTTCGCAACTGCGTGTTTGCGGCCAACACCGCGCTCCCCGACATCGGCGCATTCGAGCATGTGCATCCGGGCGCGGGTCCCGATGAATCCCGTTGCCTTCGGACATACGGCTTGCGCGTCGGATGGATTTGGAGATTGCGCCGCCGCCGCGGAGCCGCGTAGAATCCAAGCCGTCGCGTATGACTGTGACGTTGTTCATTCCCTGCTTTGTGGACCTGATGTATCCACAGGTCGGCATCAGCATGGTGACGATTCTCGAGCGCCTGGGCCACAAGGTGGAATGCCCGGAGGAGCCGGCCTGCTGCGGCCAGCCCGCTTTCAACACCGGCTACTGGCCGGAAACTCGCCCCGTCGCCGAGAAGCTGATCGACCAGTTGAAGGACGCCGAGGTCGTGGCCGTGGCCTCGGGGTCGTGCGGCGCCATGATCAAGGTCTTCTACCCGGAATTGTTCGCCGGCGGCCCTTACGAGCAGGCGGCTCTCCGTCTGGCCGCGAAAACCTACGAGTTCTCCGACTTTCTCGTCAGCCGCCTCGGGGTCACGGACCTCGGGTCGCAATTCCCGGCCCGGGTGACCTTCCACGACGGCTGCCACAGCTTGCGCGAGATGCGCATCCACGATGCCCCGCGCAAATTGATGCAGCGGGTGCGGGGGCTCGAGTTGGTCGAGATGAAGGAGAAGGTCTGCTGCGGCTTCGGCGGCACCTTTTCCGCCAAGTTTCCCATGATTTCGACGGCCATGGGCGAGGTGAAATGCGCGCTGGCCGCCGAAACCAGGGCGGAGTACATCGTCTCGAACGATTCAAGCTGCCTGATGCATATCCAGGGTTTGCTCGACCGGCAGGGCAAGTCCCTGAAGACGATCCACCTGGCCGAGATCCTCGCCCAGCAATGAACACGCCGGCCGTCCAGTTCAAGCACGATGCCGTCCGCCTCAGTGCCGACCTCCGGCATCGCCAGCTCATCCAGAACGCGCTGGGCAAATACGAGGTCAAGCGCGACGAGAAGAAAGCGCTTTTCCAGGACTACGAAGGCGCCCGGCGGCTGGCCGCGCGCGTGAAATGGCTGGCGGTGAACCAGCTCGACCGCAACCTGGAACGCCTGGTTCAGGGGCTGGAGTCGCGCGGGACCCGCGTGCACTGGGCCAGCACCGCCGAGCAAGCCCGCGACATCATCGTCGGGATCGTCACCGGGAAGAAGGCGCGTTCGGTGGTCAAGTCCAAAGCCATGACCGGCGAGGAGATTCACCTTAACGAAGCCCTCGAGGCCGCGGGGGTCGAGGTGGTCGAGTCCGATCTGGGCGAGTTCATCGTCCAGTTGCGGCAGGAGCCGCCCTATCACATCGTCTTTCCGGCGATGCACCTGACTCGCGGCGAGATCCGCGACGTCTTTCAGAAGAAGCTCGGGGACGCCCCCAGCGACAATCCCGAGGAGCTGACCATGGTGGCGCGGCGGGTGCTCCGGCAGAAATACATCCAGGCGGACGTCGGCATCACGGGCGCCAATTTTGCGGTGGCCGAGACCGGGATGGTCTCGGTGACGGAGAACGAAGGCAACGCGCGTCTGACCGGGGCGCTGCCCAAGACCATGATCACCCTGGTGGGCATCGAGAAGGTCGTGCCGCGGATGGAGGATATGGCGTTGTTCCTGCCGATGCTGGCCACGGTGGGAGCGGGGCAGTTGATCAGCGGCTACAACACCCTCTACGGCGGGCCGCGCCAGCCGGGCGAGGCCGACGGCCCCGAGGAATTCCACGTGGTCCTGCTGGACAACCGCCGCACGGTCATGCTGGCCGATCCGGAGATGCGCGAGGCGCTGCACTGCATTCGCTGCGGCGCGTGCCTGAACGTCTGCCCCATTTACCGCAACGTGGGCGGGCACACCTACGGGACGACTTACAGCGGTCCGATCGGCGCCGTGATCACGCCCAACCTGCGCAGCCTCCAGGAGTGGAAGCATCTGTCCTATGCCTCGTCCCTGTGCGGGGCCTGCGCCGAGGCCTGCCCGGTGATGATCGACCTGCACCATCACCTCCTCCAGAACCGCCGCAACAGCGCCAGCCAGAAGTCGGTCTGGTGGCAGAAGCTGGCCTTCAAGCTGTTTGCCCCGGTGGCCAACTGCCGCGTGTTGTGGTCTCTGACCACCAGGCTGGGCCGGCTGGGCCAGAAGCTTCATCCCTTGATCAAGGGCACGCGCCTCGATCCCGCTTACGTCTGGACCAAGACCCGCGACCTGCCGCCCATTGCCCGGCAGTCCTTCCGCGAATGGTGGAAGACCCGGCGTCGCAACCCGCCCCCCGCCGCATGAGCGAACGAGACAATATCCTGGCCCGCATCCGCGAGGCGCTCAAGGTTGCCGCCCCGGCGCCCGGCGCCCACCCCGGAACCAACCCTCCCGCGCCCACCCTCCCGACCACCGCTGACTTCGAGCGCGTCCTGCCGGCCGTGGGGCCGGATTTCGAGGCTCGGGTCGAACTCTTCCGAAAGAACGCGGCCGAGCTGCGCGCCGATTTTCATCTGCTGTCGCGCCCCGAGGAACTCGAGCCCGCCTTGCTCGCTTTGGCCAAGGCCGAAGGCTGGAAGAAGGTCGCCGCGCACAAAGGAACGATGACGGACGCCGCCTGCCGGGCGCTGACCCTGCCGGTCTGCCCGGTCGAGTCCGGCGCCGAGCCGCGTGACATGGAATCCTGCGACGCCGGCCTCAGCGAGTGCGACGCGCTGGTGGCGCAAACGGGCAGCGTCCTGGTGACCAGCCGCAGCGCGGGCGGCCGCGCCCTTTCGGTGCTGCCGCCGCATCATGTCGTGCTGGCGCGCCGCGAGCAGTTGGTGGCGGGCCTGCCGGACGCCTTCGCCCTGGTGAAGAGCCGGTATGGGGCCGCCTACCCGAGCATGATCTCGTTCATCACCGGGCCCAGCCGCACCGGCGACATCGAGCGCATCCTGGTCCTCGGCGCCCACGGCCCCCGCAAGCTCACCATCTTTTGCGTCTGACCGTTTCCGGCTTGCGCAGGCGGCCTCGAACGACGATGGTTGCGCGCCATGAGAATAAACGCGCTCTTCGTTGTGCCGGCCCTGCTGGCGATTCTTGCTCCCACCCCGACTCAAGCCGCCCGCCTCGGCGATCCGGCCCCCGCCCTGAAGATCAAGGAGTGGGTCAAGGGCCAGAAGGCGGATGTTACCGACGGCAAGAATTTCTATGTGGTCGAGTTCTGGGCCACGTGGTGCGGGCCCTGCCGCGTCAGCATTCCGCACCTGTCCGAGCTTCAGAAGAAACTCAAGGACAAGGGCGTGGTGTTCATCGGGATCAGCGACGAGACCATCGACAAGGTCAAGCCGTTCGTCGAGAAGGAAGGCGACAAGATGGCCTACACCGTGGCCCTGGACGACGAACGGGGAACCTCGAAGGCTTACATGGAGGCGTTCAACCAGAACGGCATCCCGCACGCCTTTGTCGTGGGCAAGGACGCCAAGATCATCTGGCATGGACATCCCATGAGCGGATTGGACAAGGCCCTCGATGAAATGGTCGCGGGGAAGTACGACGTCAAAGCCGCGATCAAGGCCGATGAAGCCCGGGCCGCCCGCGACGAATACACCGTGCTTTCGCGCAAAGGCGATGCCAAGGCCAAGGAAGTGGGCCAGCAGCTCCTCGAAGCCCGCGGCCAGGATGTCACCGGCCTTTGCGACTTCGCCTTCGCCGTTTGCACCGACCTCGCGAACAAACAGCGCGACTTCGCGCTGGCCGAGGACGCCCTGGCGCGCGCCGAGAAGGCGGCTGGAAAGAAGACCGGCCAGGTGCTGAGTGTGCTGGCCATCTGCCGCTTCGAAGCCGGCAAGCAGGACGAGGGCATGGCGCTGCTCAAGCAGGCCGTGGGCCTGGCCGCGGACGACCAGGAGAAGAGCAAATACGAGAACTGGGTGCGCGTGATGGAGCGCCGCAAGGAAAGCCTCACCAAGGACGCCGAAGCCAAGAAGAAGTAGCGGCGCGCTGCCCCTGCTTCCGCACCCGGCCGGACCTGTCCGGTCCGCTTCGGGGCACGCTGGACGCGCAGCGGATTCCCTCCGCGCGCGCGACAAGACCGGGGGGGGGAGACACCACGAAGACACGAAGGGCACGAAGGATTCCCTACCCGGGCCCGGCAGGACCACCCGTGGTAAGGCGAGGCTCCTGCGGAGCCGCGGGATGCTGATTGCAGTCGGCTCGACAACGACTGAGGCCGATGGCACAGTCTGTCGGTGCAGATGAGCAAATTGGACAGATTGCGCGAGTTGTTTCGATCCTACGGGTCGTGCCTGGTGGCCTACTCGGGGGGGGTGGATTCGGTGTTTTTGGCGCGCGTGGCCCAGGAGGTCCTGGGCGAACGCGCGGTGGCGGCCATCGCCGACACCCCGAGTCTTCCCCGGCGGGAACTCAAGGAAGCCCTCGAACTGGCGGCCCGCATGGGCATCGCGGTGCGCGTGGTGCAGACCTCCGAGTTCGACAACCCCAGTTACGTCGCCAACCCGATCGACCGCTGCTACTTCTGCAAGCACGACTTGTTCGAGGGGTTGCTGCCCCTGGCGCGAGCGGAGAACCTCGCCGTCATGGTTTACGGCGAAAACGCCAGTGACATTGGGGATTTTCGTCCCGGCGCGAAGGCTGCGGCCGAGTTTCAGGTGCGCGCCCCCCTCAAGGAAGCCGGTCTGACCAAGCAGGACATCCGCGAGTTCTCCGCGTTGTTGGGCCTGCCCACCGCCGAGAAGCCCCAGATGGCCTGCCTGAGTTCCCGGATTCCCTACGGCGAAGAGGTTACCGTCGAAAAGCTCAAGATGATCGAGCAGGCTGAAGACATGCTTCGGGATCTGGGCTTTCGCGACGTCCGGGTGCGCCACCACGAGATGTATTCCAAGTTTCCCCTGACTGCTCCGACTCCGGACCTGCCGCCGGCGTCCGATCGCGGCGTCCTCATTCACCTCGCGCGCATCGAGGTGGCCCCGGGCGAGATGAACGGTTTCCTGGCCGATGGGGTTCCTGCCCAGGTGGCCGGGGCTCTCAAGAAGATCGGTTACGCCCACGTGACGCTCGATCTGCTCGGCTACCGGCGGGGGAGTGTGAACGAGGGCCTGCCCCAGCCGATTCCCGCTGCCTGAGTTTGCTGCCCGGACTGGCGGAGGGGAATCGAACCCCGCGCTGAATCAGCGGCGCCGCCGCTTGGCCGGGCCAAAATAGTAGCCGCCGTGCAACCGCACGCCCCGGGCGCCCCGGCTGACGTCCCGCCCGGTAGCGCCCGGCTTGTCTTCAAAGAGCGAGGTGAACTTGTAGTCGAACCCCTCCAGCTTGGCGCGCGGAATGGATCGGGTGATAAACCGCTCGATCGCGGCCATGTGCGGACGATCCTCGGCCACCATCAGCGTGAGCGCGTCCCCGGTGGCCTGCGCCCGGCCGGTCCGCCCGATGCGGTGGACGTAATCCTCCGGGTGCTGCGGCACATCGTAGTTGATCACGTGGCTCACATCCGCAATGTCCAGGCCGCGCGCGGCGATGTCCGTCGCCACCAGGACCTCGAAACGCCCGTCGCGAAAGCCGCGCAGGGCCTGCTCGCGCTCCTGCTGGGTACGGTTGGAGTGAAGCACCGCCACCGCGTGGTGCTTGTTCCGGAGCAGATGCGAGATGCGATCCGCCCGATGCCGGGTGCGGCAGAAGATGATGACCGAATCGTAATTCAGTTGGTCAAGCAGCGCGCACAGCAGTTCGGATTTCTGGTCGTCGGACACCTGATAGACCACGTGGCGGACCGTTTCGGCGGGGGCGCGGCGGCTGCCGATCTCGACGGTCTGCGGATCCTTCATCGCCCACTGGATGAGCGTCTCGATTTCCGGAGGCACGGTGGCCGAGAACAGCGAACTGTGGCGCTGCCTGGGGCACTTCTCGACGATCCGGCGCACGTCCGGCAGAAAGCCCATATCCAGCATTCGGTCCGCTTCGTCCAGCACGAGGTATTGCACCAGGTTCAAGCGGCAGGTTCCCTGCCCGAGGTGGTCCAGGAGACGGCCGGGCGTGGCCACGAGAATGTCCACACCAGTCTTGAGATCTTCGCGCTGCCGGCCGTAGCCCACCCCCCCATAGACCACCGTGGTGCGCAGGTCCGTGAATCGCGATAGGTCACGGAAGGCGGTCTCGACCTGGGCGGCCAGCTCGCGGGTGGGTTCGAGGATGAGCACCCGTGGGCCGGGCGCGTGGGCGCCGAGCCGGGTGATGATGGGCAGCGCAAACGCCGCCGTCTTCCCGGTGCCGGTCTGGGCGCTGCCGATCACGTCGCGTCCCTCCAGAATCAGTGGAATGGCTCGGAGTTGGATGGGGGTCGGGGCGGTGTACCCCATTGCCTTGACTCCATCCAGTGCCGCTCGGGAAAGTCCCAGTTGATTGAACATGCGTTCAGTCTAGGCGGGAAACGGAAAAAGGGAAGCGCGCAGATGAGGCCGCCCGCCTGGCAGCAGAATCAAGAACGCGGCAGCAGGGGGGGCGCGTCCAGGGGCCGGGGCGGCAGCAAGGGGGGAATCCGCGGGGGCAGGGGAGGCGGACGCTGCGAGCGGCGCCGGCGCCAGATCAGCAGCGCCGCCAGCAGCAGGGCTAGTGGCCCCGCCCCCAGTCCCAGCCAGAGCCAGCGCCTGCCTCCCGCCAGGGCCCGCCGCTCCGCGGGCAGGTGTTCCAGGATGTAATCGCGGCGGTGCTTCACCTGGTTGCGCAGCGTCTGGATATGATGATGAAACCGGCGGATGGCGCCCTCGGGATCCTGCCGGATGGCGCGAGCGCGGACCTCGATTTCCGGCTCGAGGCGCTTCTCCAGCGCGTCGATTACCGGCAGCAGCCGCTCCTCGGTGAAGGTGGTCTGGGCCATCTGTTCGAGGCGATCCAGGAACCGGCGCCGAAACTCGGGATTGGCCAGCAGGGGACCGGAGAACCAGCCCGGCCGCCGCCACCAGTTGGCCCCGCCGAACTCGCCGGTGTGGCGCTGCCGTTGGCCCAGAAAACTGAAGCGCGGCGGCCGGTCCCGGTCCATGCCGAAACTTAGCGGCATCTCGTACCAGTCAAAGGCCTCGCCCACGCCGTCGTAATCGCCCCAGGTCTTGTCTTCGTCCCAGGGATAAATCTCCCACCGGCCGCTTCCCTTCAGGTCGTGATAGACGAAATAATTGTTCCAGAAGCCGTCCCAGTTCTGCACGCACATGCTGACGGCGAAATAGTTCAGGAACTCCTCGACGTTGAAGCGTTGCTGGATGCGCGCCCATTGAACGTCGCCGCGCGTCTGCCGGAGCGCCTCGACGGCCTCCTTCAGGTCGTCGTGGCCCTGGGCCGGGTTGGTCTTCTTTTCGTGCTGCCCGACCAGGTCGCGGCCCTGCCAGATCAGCTTGTAAAGGTTGCCCGAGGTGTCCCGGCCGTGGCGGGCCAGGAAAGCCTTGTTGGGCTGCTCGACCAGCAGTTGATAGCCCGCCAGGCGGCCGTCGCGCCAGACCCGAACATGCTCGGCTTGCGGAGACGGCACCCCGGCCATGCGGTACAGCTCGAAGGACAGGTATTCGGAAAGAGCCTGTCGCGCCGGTCCCTCCACGATGAGGTTGAGAGCGGTCATGCCGCGGAAGGGGCGGTCGCTCTGAAAATGGACCTTCAACCCCGAGGCGCGGGAGCGCAGCTCCACGTGGTCGAACACCTGGACTTCCGGGCTCTCCGGCGCCGCATAAAGAAAGACGGCCTGGCCGCGCGCCCGATCGGCCGAACCGCCCGAACGCCCGCGGGGCGGCGCCCGCCCGGGCAGCGTCCGCGAAGGGTCCAACAGCGAGACAAAGGCGATGCGCGCGCGATTGGTGTTCAGGAAGGTCCCGTAAGTGAAGGTGGGTCGCGGCTCGTTGAGCGCGGGCTCGAAGCGCTCCGTGCCCGACTCGTTGATCGCCTTGATGCGGAAGCGAACCAGGGTGTTCTCCGGTTGGGCCGGGATGATCCCCCGGTAGGTTCCCTGGCGGGCATCGCCCGCAACCCGCTCCAGCGCGCTTTCCGTTTCGGGTGAAACCGCCTGTTCGCGGATAGTCGTCACCAGGAGTGCGACCGATCGCACGCCGCCGGCGTCCTCGATGCGAACCGAAACAGGGCAGGGGGTGTTCGCCCTGGGCGGCCGGAACTCGACGCTGCTGACGATCGGCGGGAGCCTTTCCGAAAACATGTCGTTCTTGCGACCTGGGGTGCCCGCGGCCCTATCGTAGGCCGGCAGAACCGAACCGGTCCAGTTGGCCGGCAGGGTGGCGGGGGCCTTGGGAGAGATGCGCTCCAGCGAGGAGGAAAAACCATCCGGCCCTTTGGGCCACGGCGGCGCGTCGCCATACTCGAGGCTCTCGACCGTGCGTCCCGCAGCGTCGAGCAACCCCACTTTTTCGCCGCTGTGTTTCAGGCGGCCTTTGAAATCCCCCAGCGCCGGGATTTGCCCGCCGTAGTGCGCTTGAAAGGCCTTCCGGTTGCGGCAAACCACCAGGTAACCCCCGGGCGGCATCGAGATCCCCTTGGAAAAGGTGAAGCCGATGCCGCCCGCCAGCGACCAGCCGGACAGGTCCGCCGCCGCCGCGGAGGCGTTGTGCAATTCCACAAACTGGAGTTCGTCCCGCTCCTCGGGAGGATGGTAGAAGATCTCGTTGATCGCCACGCCGGCCGCGCTTGCCTCAACTCCGGGACCGAGAAGCGCCGCAAGAAGACACACCGCCAGCCAGAGCGTCCGGCGGGGAGCATGGCCCTGCGGTGTCGCCAGGTTCTGGATGGAGCGCCAGGCGCACATGCAGTCACAATAGCTCGCTGGTTCGGCCGGGAAAAGCATTCTGTAAGAACCGCCCGCGCTCAGGAGGCCCGCCTGGAGCGTTTGGCCCTTCGGTCTGTCGCCGCCCGGCGGGCAGGGCAGGCTGCGTTGGCCGCGGACGCCGCGCAAGCCTTGAGGAAGGCCTCGGCCTTCTTGCGGACCGCCGCTCTCGGGTTCCGCAGTTGTCTCTTCACGAATTCGATCGCCGTCGTTCCGTTCTCAGCCAGGCGAAAGAACCGATCGAGCGCCGCGGTGAATCCGGGTGTGGAAGCGGGTTTCAGCGAGTTCCTTTCAGGCGGCGAGCGCCGCCTTCAGGCGCGCAGGGTTCCGGAGCGGGCTGACCAGGGCCAGGTTGTAACGCTCCGGCCGGAAGAAATCGCGCGCCGCAGCCCGCACCTCCGCGGGCGTGACCGCTGCCAGCCGCTTCTTGATCTCCTCCGGATGCACCAGCCTGCCGGCGCCCAGCCATTGCTCGCCGATGAAGTTCATCTGGCTTTCCGTGTTCTCGAGGCTTAAGGCGATTTGTCCCAGCACATAATCGCGCGCCCGGCCCACCTCCACGGCCGGTGGAGCCGATGCCGCCAGGCGCTTGAGTTCGCGCACGGTCAGACGCAGGGCGGACGGCACGTTGTCCGTGTCCAGTCCCATGGAGATGTCCAGCGTGCCCGCGTCGTGAAAGAAGCTGACCGAGCTGGCCACCTGGTAGGCCAGGCCCCGCTCCTCGCGCAGTTCCTGGAAGAGGCGCGAACTCATGTTCTCTCCCAGGATGACGTTGAGGATTCGCAGGGCGTGGCGCCGCTCGTCGTGGCGCGAGCAGGCGCGGATGCCCAGGATCAGTTGGGTCTGGGAAACGTCCTTGGTGAACAGGCGCACCCGAGGCTTGTCCTGGTCGCTGATGACCGGCAGGTAGCGCGGAGCGGCGCCCGCTGGAAACTCGTCCGCGTAGCGGCTCACCGCCCGCACTACCGCGTCGTGATCCAGGTTGCCCGCCGCCGCCACCACCACGTTCGAAGCCACGTAATGCTGGCGTTTGAACGCCAGCAGTTCCTCCCGGCGCAGCCGCTTGAGGCTCTGCGCGGTGCCTGCCAGCGGTCGCCCCAGCGGATGGTCCGGCCAGAGCGTCTCGTTGATCAGTTCGGAGACGTGCTGGTGGGGGTCCTCCAGGCACATGGCGATCTCCTCCTGGATGACCTCCCGCTCCAGGTCGATGTCCGCCGGCGCGAAGCGCGGGTTTATTGCCATGTCCATCAGCACGTCCAGCAGCTCCGGCAGCCGGTTGTGCAGCGCTTTCGAGTAGTAGCAGGTGGTCTCCTCGCTGGTGAACGCGTTGAGGTAGCCGCCGATCCCCTCGACCGCCTGCGAAATCTCGCGCGGCGCGCGGCGGGTCGTTCCCTTGAAGAGCATGTGCTCGATGAAGTGGGCGGCCCCGTTGAGTTCCGCCGGTTCGTAGCGCCCTCCCGCGCCCACCCACAGCCCCAGGCTGATGCTGGCCATGTGCGGCGCCGCCGCCGTCACCACCACCAGCCCCGAGGGCAGCCGCGTGGTACGATGGACGTTACGCCACACAGCTCGAGACGATGGGCGTCACCCCCACGGTGCGCTGGTATTCCAGGATTGTGCTCACCACCTCCTGCGGGTCGTCCGTCACCTTGAACAACTGAGGGTCCCCCGGGCTGATGTACTTGCGCCGAAGCAGCTCCGATTCCATCCATTCCAGCAGCCCGCTCCAGAATTTCTTTCCCACCAGGATCATGGGAAAATGCGGAATGCGCAGCGTTTGCACCAGTGTCAGCACCTCGAAGAATTCGTCCAGCGTGCCGAAGCCGCCCGGCATGAAGACAAAGCCCACGCTGTATTTCACGAAGCAGACCTTTCGCGAAAAGAAATAGTGAAACTGCAGGGGCACATTCGTGTAGCGATTGCCTTTCTGCTCGGTGGGCAAAACGATGTTCAGGCCCACGGACTTGCCTTTGGCCCGCGCCGCCCCGCGGTTGGCCGCTTCCATGATCCCGGGGCCGCCGCCGGTGATGATCGCCAGGTTGTGCCGGGCCAGCTCCCGGGCCACCTGCTCCGCAATCCGGTACTCGGGCGTGCTGCGTCCCACGCGGGCCGATCCGAAGATGGTCACCGCCGCCCCCGTGTGCGAGAGCACCTCGAACGACTCCACGAACTCGGCCATGATCCGGAAGATGCGCCAGGGATCCTCCCGGATGAAATCCGCTGACCCGTTGAAATGATTCATGGCGCCGAGCTTAGCGGGAAGCCCGAACCTGACAAGCCGGGAGAAGGAGGCCCGCCTCTGGGCCGGGGCGTATCTGGCGCGGAGCGGCGCGCAACTCCGGCCACAGGGCCGGCTGGCGGCCCGCAAATCGGGCGCGCCCGATCCTCAGCGCAGCGAATCGAACCAGGCCTTGGCGTGGAGGAGGCTGGGCTGGACGCAGTCCCCATGGTCGCCGCCAGGCAGAAGATCGATCAACTGAACTTGCGTGGCGCCCCGGCTGTGAAAACTCTCCAGGGCCGTCTGGGAATTGGCGATGGGCACATCCTGGTCGCCCCCGCAGTGGTAGAGCCGCAGCGGCGCGCGCGGGGTCCAATGAATGAGGTCATTATCCCGGAGGGCCTGGCGAAACGGGTGGTTGGGGTTGTTCAGAAAGGCCGCCAGGTAGGCGGGCTTGAGGATCAGCGTTGGATTCGGGGGGTTGGTGGGCATGGCGGCATTGATGTCGCTCCCGCCATGGTTGCCCAGCAGCAGCGGAGGCAGCGTGGCGTCATAGGGGGAATCCAAAAGCTCCGCCAGGCTCGGCGCCAGGCGATAGGTGTCCTGGTAGGCAGCCACCAGATACGCGAAATAGTAGGGATTGGGCTGCGGGCGGCCCGAGAGGAAATCGGCGGCGGTGGCTCCGGACAGATCATAGGCGCCCGCCATGGGGGCGCAGGCCGCCACCGCGAATTCGTTGGTGTGAAAGAACTCGATTTCGCGAAGCAGCGCCATCGTGGCATGGCCGCCCTGCGAGTATCCCGCCAGGAAGACCCGGTTGCTCAGGGCAAAGCCGTTGCTGGCGCAGAACGCCCGCGCCGCGCGCATCAGGTCCAACGCAGCCGTCGCCTCGGAGCGGGCATGGTGGTAGGGATGCAGGCCGGCGGAGTCGCCCAGGCCCAGGTAATCCGGAACGACGGCCGCATACCCTGTGCATGCAAAGGCCACGCCGATCATGACCTCACCCAGGGGGTCCATGGACGAGGGGGCCTCATTGGTCCTGGTGAGGGTGCCGTGCTGGTAGGAGAACAGCGGCAGCGCGCCCCCCGCCCCGAGCGGAAGGCACAACGCCCCCGAGGCCGTCACGCGTGCGCCCCACGGGCTGAGGGTCTCATACGTGATCTTGTGGAGCTGCACATCATGGAGCGGGGTGATGGGGATGCCCCTCCAGGCGAAGAGCGCGGCCAGCGTGCCGGCCGTGTAAGTGGTCGTAAAACTCTGCGAGAGCACCCGACCGCGCTGCGCGGCCGGCGTCGCCAGCACCCGGTAGAATCGCTGCGAGCTTGCGGCGCCCCTGGGATCGAGCCACTGGTTGCCCGGAATGGGCCAGCAAGTCGTTTCAGGCGGCATCAGCCAGAGGCTTTCCGCCAGAGTGTCGCGCGCCAGCACCGTGTAATTGGTACCCGCGCCCTGATCGGACCATTCCAGTCGGAGGCCCGCTGGAGAATAATCCCAGTTGGTGATTGAAAGGGGCGCCGCCGCCTCGGCGCCCGGGCGCGCGGCCAGCACACAGACGAAGAACAATGAGACGCGGCGCAAAAGTGAAGCGTGGATGCTGCTCATGGCGGCAAACTACCCGAGGCCGAGGCATCAAGCAAGTGAAGGCTTGAATGGCCGGAGCGATCTTGGCAGATTTACCATCGTAAATGGGGATGGGTCGGAGTCGAGGGTGTCTGACGCGCCTGAAATCGGGTTCCTATGAAGACAACGATGTTGCTGCTGCCACTGTTGGCGGTCGTTTGTGGCGCCACGGAGGCGCCCAAAGCCTCCGAAACCTCGAGTCTGACCAACCTCTTCCTGAAACTTCGCCTGCTTGAGACGGCGATCAAGTCCAATGGGGTGGCGCTGATGCCAGGCGTATCCTACGTGCAATCGGGCGAGCAGTGGGTGCGCGTCAGCGCGGAATTTCTGTCCGCGGCTGCGCCGGCTCGATTCGTGTCGAGGCTGGAAGGAGTGGAAATGGCCGAGCGGCTGAATGCCCAGGCTATGAACGCCTACCGGGAGCGATGGGAGAAACACCTGGCGGCGCCTCATTCAACGCCCCCGCCGCGGCTTTATCCCGCCGTCCCCTAAAACACCGTCGTGAGTTCCGCCCGCAGAAAGGCGGCCGTGTCGCGGTTCTCGCTCCGGTAGTAGCTTCCCGGGAAGAAGAACTCGCTCCAGAGATGGCCGGTCACGCGCTTGGAGAAGCGGAATTTCAGGACGGCCGCGGCCAGGTGCCCTCGAAACGAGCCGCTCTCGTTGAAGATCGAGGTCCCACCGAGCGGATTGTCGTTGGCAAAGAGCGGCATGTAATCGACCAGCGCCTCGAGCCAGCGGGTGGGATTGCAGCTCCAGCCGGCGTTGATCCTTTGCAGGTTCGTCCAGTTCGCCTTGCGGCCGTTTCCCTCCGTGGTGAAGGTGAAGGTCAGCAGTTCGCTCCACTGCGCCCGCCGCGCCCACATCGGGTCCCAGCCCTCGTCGCTGGCGCTCGCCGGGTCATCGCCGGACAGATACTCGTAGCCCAGCCGCAGGTTGTGATTCCAGGAGTCCTTGAAGAAGTAGCAAAGGCGGCCGTTAAAGCCAAAGGCATTCAGGCCGCGGCCGTTCTTGCTGCCGAACTCGGCGGCGAACTCGCTCCGATACTTCCAATGTTCCGCGACGTCGCCGGCGGCGCGGGCGCCGGCCACGTAGAGGTCGCCCCGGTCTCCGATGACCGGCTGGGGATCGTATTCGTGGCGGTAGATCAGGTAGGCGTCAAGCTGGGTTCGATCGAGGCTCCGGTTCGAGAGGTAGAGGATGCCTCCGCGCTCGTTCTGCTCGGTGAGGGAAGCGCCGGTGGGGCTGATTACCGGCAGCCAGTAATCAGACTCTTGGTGGAGGTCGAAATAGACGGCGTCCACCCGGGTCTGAGCCTCCTTCCAGTCCCAGGTGAGCCGAGCCGCATCGAAAAACTCCGTGCGCGATCCGTCCGGGCTGGTGCCGTCCCAGACCAGCCAGCGGTCGCCAAAGGTCAGGTCCTGTCGGCCCACGGTCAGGGCCAGAGGCTGGCCCAGGACGTTGGTCCAGCTCAGGTTCAAATGATCGATGAGAATCTCGTCCCAGGCGGGGCCCTCCTTCGAGGCCGGCTCCTGGTAGGTGCGGAACTCCCAGGCCAGCCGCGTGTTGAGGGTCAGCGGCGGCAGCGGTTTCAGATCGTTCCAGAGCTGAAAGCGGTAGCGTTGGTAACTGTAAACGTTGTTCGGGTCCTGGTCGCTCAGCGTGTAGGCGTTCTCGAAGGACTCCTGCCGCAGTCGCATCGCCGCGCCCCAGCTCAGCCAGTCCGTCGGGCGCTTGACCTGGTCCGCCCAGTCGGGGTTGGCGGGTTCGGCGGCCGCCGCCGCCAGGCAAACCGCAACGCAGACCGCGCCCAGCCCCATCCTCTTCAGAAAACCGCCTCGAATCCCATCGAGCAAAGGCCAGACCGGGGCGGTCTCCCGCACGAAGTCTCTCATTCTCATTTTAGCCCTTCCACCACGCCAGCGTCCGCCGGGCCATCCGTCGCCACCAGGCGCTGGCGCGTTCGAACGCGGCAAAGTCGTTCTCCCGCGCCACCGCCTCCAGCTCCCGTTCGGTGGGGATCGGGCATCCGCCCGGATCGGGCCGCGCGCGCCGCCACGGCCGATCGATGAAACAGGCCCGCTCCGGATAATGGTTCTTCAGGTAATGGCCGTAGGTCTCGTATTCGCTGAAGAGGTTGAGGCCCGTCGGCGGAAGGGAGCGCATGATCTTCCAGGCCCAGTTCCCCTCTCCGGGCGCCTGCCGCTCGATCCGCTCCAGCATTTCGCGCGCGACGGACTTCTGCACCACCATGTGCTGCGCAATGAAGGAGAACTCGCGGTGGGGCTCCTCGCCCAGGAGGCGTCGATACGTCTCGAAATACGGCGCATGATGCTCGCTGGCGCGCGTTAGCAGCATCCGCCCGGCTTCGTCGAAGAACCGCATCGAGCGCAGCGGCACGGTGTCGGCGTCCCAGATCAGGTAGTAGTCGTCCTCCGGCGCCACGAACGCATACTGGAGCTTGAGCAACTGCTGGAAATACCAGCCCGCCGCCCGGGGAAAACCCTCCACAGGCAGTCCGCGCAGCGCCGCCAGCCCAACCCCCGGGATGAAACCCTCCTCGGGCACTACGCGCGCCCCCTCGCCCAAGCGGCCCTGGATACGGGCGCACTCCGCGTCCGGCGAGACCACCACGAACTCCTTGACTGGGACCGTCCGGGGCAGCCAGCGCGCCACGATTTCGAGCACGGACAAGTCCCGGGCGCGGCACGCCGCAAAGACAGTCAGCGGGCGCGCGGGCCCGGGCGGATTCTCGGAGGTCTTCACCTGCGACGCGCAATCTCGCGAATTGGCGTGGAATCGTGTGTCATTTCCGAAACCTAGGATCAAGCCCCCCCGCTTTCAAGATGGAAACCGGGGGCCTCGCTTCACGGCCGGGTGAGGGCGGGTTCGGTGGCGGTCAGCGGCTCCTGGGCAACGGAAAGAGCCCGCGCCGCGGGCGCGGGCTCTCGCCATGACAACTCGGGCCGGCGGCTCAGCCGACCTTGTAAATCGACAGCGCCCGCATGTATTGAGCGCGCTCGAACGCGCTCGGATCCGGGCAGTTCTTCTGGCTGAGGCTGCCGCGCATCTGCTGCACGCTCTCGTATTCGTGCTCTTCCATCCAGCGGACCAGCTCTTTCTCGATGTGCTGAATCTGGTCCAGGCCCTGCTTGTAGAGCACGGAGCAGAGCTGGGTGACTTGCGCGCCGGCCATGATCATCTTGATCACGTCCTGGGCGTTATGGATGCCGCTGGTGGCGGCAAGTTGGGCTTTCAGGCGCCCGTAGAGAATGGCGATCCAGCGCAGCGGCAGGCGTCGGGCCTGCGGCGTGCTCCAGAGGATGCTGTGCTCCACCTCGAGGCTCTCCAGGTTGATGTCCGGCTGATAAAAGCGGTTGAAGAGCACCAGCGCGTCCGCGCCGGCTTCGTCCAGGCGCCGGGCCATGTTGCCCAGGTTGCTAAAGAACGGGCTCAGCTTCACCGCCACCGGGATGGTCACCGACTTCTTCACCTCCTTGAGGATGTCAAGATAGGTCTGCTCCACATCGGCCCCCGTCAGCCCCAGGTCCGTCGGAATGTAATAGATGTTCAGCTCCAGCGCGTCGGCGCCCGCCTTCTGGATGTCCTTCGCATAGCTGGTCCAACCGCCCACGCTGGCGCCGTTCAAGCTCGCGATCACGGGGATCTTCACCGCCGCCTTGGCTTTGGCCACATGCTCCAGGTACATTTCCGGTCCAAGCCGGTATTCGGTCGGCTTGGGGAAATAGCTCAGCGCCTCGGCGAAGCTCTCCGCGCCGTGCTCGAGCCCGGTTTCGAAGTCCTCGCTGTCCATGCGGATCTGCTCCTCGAACAGCGACTCCAGCACCACGGCGCTGGCGCCGGCGTCTTCCATCTTCTTGATGTTGTCGATCTTGTTCGACAGCGCAGAGGCCGAAGGGACCAGCGGGTTCTTCAGCGTCAGCCCCAGGTAGTTTGTTTTCAGGTCAACCATATTGTCTCCTATCAAATTGTTGGTTTATCTCGGGGAGCGACGCCGGCCTCCCGCCAACGGGCGGGAAGCCGGCTTCAGTTTCGTTCAGGATTCGATCACCGCGCCGGCGGCGGCGGTTGAGGCGACTTCAGCCGCGCCCTTGCGGGCGGCCATGTAGCTGTAGAGCTGCCACCGCGTTTCCGCATCGCGCTGGGCCTGCTCGAAGAAGCGCTTGGCATCCTCGGGCTTGCTCTTGGTCAGCATCTTGAAGCGGTTCTCGGACATCAGGTAGTCCTGCACCCGGGCCTTGGCCGGCGCCGAATCCAACTGGAGCGGGTTCTCGCCCCGGCCGCTTCGCCGCGGGTCGTAACGGTAGAGCAGCCACTGGCCGGATTCCACCGCCAGGCGCTGTTGTTTGGCCCCGGCGCCCCGATCCAGGTCGATGCCGTGAGCAATGCAATGGCTGTAAGCGATGATCAACGAAACGCCCGGGTAGCTCTCCGCTTCCACGAAGGCCTTGAGCGAGTGCTCGTCCTTGGCCCCCATGGCCACGCTGGCCACATAGACATTGCCGTAGCTCATCGCGATCAACCCCAGGTCTTTCTTGCCCAGCGGCTTGCCGCCCGCCGCAAACTTCGCCACCGCGCCCCGCGGCGTCGATTTGGACATCTGGCCGCCCGTGTTCGAATAGACCTCGGTGTCTAACACCAGCATGTTGACGTCCCGGCCGCTGGCCAGCACGTGGTCCAACCCGCCGTAGCCGATGTCGTAAGCCCAGCCGTCTCCGCCGATGATCCAGACGCTGCGCCGCACCAGGCAGTCTGCAACTCCCAAGAGCATCCGGGCCTCACTGCTGGTGTTGCCCGCCAGCTTCTGCTTCAACGCTGCCAGCCGCTCCCGCTGCTCGTAGATCCCGGCCTCGTCCGTCTGCGCGGCGCTGACCAGGCCGTTGACCAGGTCGTCGCCCAGGGTGGGCGCGAGTCGCTTCAGCAACTCGCAGGCGAATTCCTTCTGCTTGTCGATCGACACTCGGAAGCCCAGGCCGAACTCGGCCGTGTCTTCAAACAGCGAGTTGTTCCAGGTGGGACCGCGTCCGTTCTTGTCCGTGGCCCACGGGGTGGTCGGGAGATTGCCGCCATAAATGGAGGAGCAACCCGTGGCGTTGGCCGCCACGATGCGATCGCCGAAGAGCTGGGTCAGCAGCTTGAGGTAGGGCGTCTCCCCGCAGCCGGCGCAGGCCCCGCTGTATTCGAAAAGCGGCTGCATGACCTGCTGCTGGCGCAGTTGCGCGACCTTGACCTTGCGCCGGTCGTATTCCGGCAGCGCCAGGAAGAAGTCGTAGTTCTCGCGCTCGCTGGAGCGGATCGGCGCCTGCGGGCGCATGTTGATGGCCTTGAGCTTGACTTCGGTCTTGTTCTTGGCCGGACACACCTCGACGCACAGGCAGCAGCCAGTGCAGTCCTCGGGCGCGGTCTGCAGGGTCCACTTGAGCCCCTTCCACTCGGGCGAGCGGGCGTCAGTGCTCTTGAAAGTGGCCGGCGCGCCCACGAGGTCTTTGGCGTCATAGACCTTCATGCGGATGGCCGCGTGCGGGCAGATCAGCACGCACTTGGCGCACTGGATGCAGGTCTTCTCGTCCCAGACCGGAATGTCCAGGGCCAGGTTGCGCTTCTCGTAGCGGGCCGTTGCGGTGGGGAAGGTTCCATCGGCCACGAACGCGCTCACCGGCAGGTCGTCGCCGCAGTTGCCATAGATGACTCCGAGCGTGCGGGCGATCTCCGCCGGGGCCTCCGCCGTGAAGGGCGTGGGCAGTTCCTTGACGCTGGTGACCTGGGCCGGGACCTTGACCTCGAACAGGTTGGCCAGGGTCTGATCCACCGCGGCGATGTTCTTCTGCACCACTTCCTCGCCTTTGCGCCCGTAGGTCTTCTTGATGGTGTACTTGATCTGCTTGATCGCCTCTTCGCGGGGCAGCACCCCCGACAGCGCGAAAAAGCACGTCTGCATGATCGTGTTAATGCGGGCGCCCATCCCGGTGGCCTTGGCCACGCTGATGGCGTCGATGACGAAGAACTTGACCTTCTTCTTGATCAGCGAGTCCTGCACCGGCCGGGGCAGCTTGTCCCAAATCTCCGTCTGGCTGTAGGGCGTGTTCAGCAGGAACGTCCCGCCCGGGATCAGCGCCTTGAGCATGTCGTAGCGGTCCAGGAAGATCGGCTGGTGACAGGCCACGAAGTTGGCCTTGCTCACCAGGTAGGTCGAGCGGATCGGCTTGGGTCCGAAGCGCAGGTGCGAGATCGTCACCGCCCCGGCCTTCTTCGAGTCGTAAACGAAGTAGCCCTGGGCGTAGTTGTCCGTGTTCTCGCCAATGATCTTGATCGAGTTCTTGTTCGCTCCCACCGTGCCGTCGGAACCCAGCCCGTAGAACAGCGCCCGCACCACCTTGTCGGACTCCGTCGAGAAATCCTGGTCCCAGGGCAGGCTGGTTCCGGTGACGTCGTCTTCGATGCCCACGGTGAAGTGGGTCTTGGGTTTGGCGCCCGCCAGGTTGTCGAGCGCCGCCTTGATCATCGCCGGAGTGAATTCCTTGGAAGAAAGGCCGTAGCGGCCGCAAACCACCTTGGGCATCGCCTTGAACGGACCGTAGCCGTCGGCCAGGCTCTCGTTCAACGCGGCGATCACATCCAGGTAAAGCGGTTCGCCCAGCGCGCCGGGTTCCTTGGTGCGGTCCAGGACGACGATCGACTTGACGGTGGCCGGCAGCGCGCCGACGAGGCGGCGGGGATCCAGCGGCCGATAAAGCCGCACCTTCAGAACGCCCACTTTCTCGCCGCGCTCGATCAGGTAGTCCACGGCTTCATGGGCGGCCTCGGCCCCCGACCCCATCAGGATCACCACCCGCTCGGCCTTCGGGTCGCCGACATACTGGAAGAGTTGGTATTGCCGGCCCGTCAGGCTGGCGAAGCGGTCCATCGCCTTCTGGGTGATGTCCGCGCATTTGTCGTAAAACGGATTGCAGGCTTCGCGCGCCTGGAAGAACACGTCCGGATTCTGCGCCGTGCCGCGCAGCACCGGCTTGTCCGGGTTCATGGCCCGGCGTCGGTGAGCCACCACCAGCTCTTCATCGATCATCTGCCGGATGATGTCCTCCGTCACCATCTCGATCTTCGAGACCTCGTGCGAGGTGCGGAACCCGTCGAAGTAATGCAGGAAGGGCACGCGCGACTCCAGGGTGGCGGCCTGCGCGATCAGGGCGAAATCCATCGCTTCCTGCACGCTGGCCGAGCTGAGCATGGCGAAACCGGTGGTGCGGGCGCACATCACGTCGCTGTGATCGCCGAAGATCGACAGCGCGTGCGTCGCCAGCGTTCGCGCCGAAATATGGAAGACGGTCGGCGTCAGCTCGCCGGCGATCTTGAACATGTTGGGGATCTTGAGCAGCAGGCCCTGCGCCGCGGTGAAGGTGCAGGTGAGAGCCCCGGTCTGCAGGGCGCCATGCACCGCGCCGGCCGCCCCGGCCTCGCTCTGCATCTCCACCACCTGCGGGATGGTGCCCCACAGGTTCTTGACCCCTTCGGAAGCCCATTGGTCGCACCACTCCCCCATGTTCGAGGAGGGGGTGATGGGATAGATGCCCATCACTTCATTGCATCGGTAGGCCACGTAGGCCACCGCCTCATTGCCGTCAATTGTCGTATAGGTCTTGTTCATGGTTCAGGAATGATCTTCGCTACAACTGCACACTAGGTTAAGCCAGGGTCCAGGGTTCAGCCCGGCG
>JAKLEJ010000070.1 GCA_022711695.1 Verrucomicrobiota bacterium
ATTGGCGGCTGAGCGGGCGCAGGTGGACTGCGGCTCTGCCGGAGGTGAAGTCGGGCCGTTGGTTCTTCCGCCAGCTTGTGGTCGAGGACCGCCGTGCGGTGCGAGCCCGCTGGCCCGATGAGGACGGGATTCTCCACATCGCCACGGTGGACGGGAGCGTCAAGTCCTTCACGTTCGATCGGTCGCTTCCCGCCGCCAACCTCGGCGGGCAGGACGCGGAGCTGGTGGTGTACGAGAACTGGTCTGTTTCTCGCGCCCTGATCGCTGGGTTCGAAGCGGGCCGGCTTGTCACGGCTACCAGCGTGGGCTGGATCGGCCACGGGCCCATGACCACCGCCAGCCCCGGCAAGCCCGCGTTCATCGAGCACGCCTCCGCCTGCCTGGACCAGCCCGGCGAGTGGTTTCTGGACCGCAAGGAGGGACAGCTCGTCTATCTGGCCTCAGAAGGACAGCAGCCGGCCAGCACCCCGGTCGTTGCTCCGGCGCTGACCCAACTCCTGAAGATCGCCGGGACCAGGGACAAGCCGGTGCGCAATTTGCGCTTCCAGGGGCTGCGCTTCGAACACACGGACTTCCCCCTGCCCGCCATGGGCTACTCCGAGATTCAGGCCGCCCATTACGGACCCGACTCCAAGGCGCCCACTCACGTTCAGCCAGTGGCCATCGAGTGCCAGTTCGCCGAAGGCTGCCGGTTCGAGTCCTGCCGCCTGGCACATCTCAACGCTTCGGGGCTTGGCTTTGGGCCGGGCTGCCGGAGCAACGCCGTGGTGGGCTGCGTGGTCGAGGATATCGGCGGGAATGGCCTGATGGTGGGATGGCGCGGGGCGGGGCGGCTGCAGGCCGGGGCCGAAGGCTCGCTCGATGCCGATTGGAACGACCCCGCCGACGCCCCCGCCGGCAACGAGATCGCCAATTGCGTGATCCGGCGTTGCGGCGCGGACAGCCGCGGGGCGGTCGGCGTGTTTGTGGCGTTCTCGGCGGACACGCGGGTGGCTCACAACGAGATTCACGACCTGCCCTACACCGGGGTGTCCATTGGCTACCGCTGGAACACCACGCCGACCACGCAGGCGCGGTGCCTGGCCGAATACAATCACATTCACGATGTGATGAAGAAGCTGGCCGACGGCGGCGGCATTTACACGTTGGGGTATCAGCCTGGAACCGTGCTGCGGGGCAACCACATTCACACCGTCCACCGGAGCGCCTACGCCCACGGCGGCGCCCCCAACAACGGCTTCTTCATCGACGAGGGCAGCAAGGGCTTTTTGTTCGAATCCAACGTGGTCCACGGGACCTCGGGGAAGGCCGTTCGCTTCAATCAGAACCAGCGCGAATGGCACACCTGGCGCAATAACCTGTTTGACGAAGCCGCCACGCCCGAGGCCATCGCGGCCGCCTCGGGCCGGGCCGGTTTGGAGCCGCCCTATCGCAGGTTGCTTGAATAGCGCGCGCTTTTCGCCGGTCCCAGCCGGCGAAGCGACAATGCAGGTCTATTTGGCCGGGGTCGCCTTCAGACTGAGGTTTCGCGTTTGCATTTCGACGTCGAAGCTGCCAGGCAGCTCCCATCCCAGGTTCATCCCGGCGATCCGGTAGTCGGCAAGCGACTGCGAGTCCTTGAGGAAGCCGTTGGCCCACGCCGTCTCCAGTCCTTCGCGCATCAACGGCAGCAGTTCCTTGTCGATGACAATCCACTGCCTGTCATGCGCGCTCAAGGACGTAAAGACGCTTCCGGAAGGGGTGAAGATGAACATGCGCGTGCCCCCGGTGTCCTGCGCCTTGTGAGACGGCGCCACGCGATGGCGGTCGTCGTAAATGGGAACCCCAAACCAAAGATACTGCCCATAACCGGGGGAGCGGCGGTTGAGGTTCTGGACCGAAAAGAACACTTGGAATTGCGCCGCGTGGAGATCCGGCGTGTAGTCGGGCGTTTCGGTTTTGCTCGCTGACAGCAAACGGGCTTCCATATGGAACCGCGCCGACTGGAGATCGGCCAGCGCCGGTGGATTCTCAATCTCCTGCTGCAGCAGCAAATGCACCCATGGTTCCCCGGCCCTTCGCGCGCGCGCCCCGTACTCTGCGCTGGCTTTGACGCCGAGAATCAAATCGGCGGCGTCCGAGCCCGCCCGGGCGATCACGACGCTCTTCGCGGAGTTGCTATAGGCGATGGCCCCCTGGGCGGAGGGCAGTTGCGGACTTGCCGCCAGCGGCCAGCGACTGCTCCACTGGCAGAGATCCCAAACCGGGCCGGTCTCCATGGCCAGCCCGGCAAGTTGTCCACAGGGCGCGCGCTTGCCTGGCTCCGGGGAAAGCAGGATGAAACCTCGCTGAAAATGCGGGTCCCGGACCAACTCGCCTTCCGCAGCCTGCGCTCTCTCCAACCGGCTCGACCCCGGAGCCAGGAGAGCCGCCGAAAGGACCCACACCGATCGCCATCGCCATTTCATCTTGCGGCCGATTGTCCCATGGAGCTGAGGACGCGGCAACGCGCAAACCGACGCGCGCACAGTCCGGGGTGGCTGGTTGCGCCACTCGCGGCCCTCCCGCCGGACGCGACAGTTCCATCGGCCGACGACGCATCGGACCGACCCTGACGACTTGGATTGACTGGCGGTTGTGGCAATCACGCCCCGCAATCGCTCGAAACAGGCGACCACGGCTGCGCTGGCGTTTTGCCCGTTGACAGCCAGTGCGGTGCGCCTAATGTAAGTCCCTCGGCCGCCGGAAGTGGCGCAGCCACAAAGCGGTCTCAAGCCCGGCGTCGCGGACTGGTACTGAGAACAGGCCGGGATCGAATCGCCATAGAGCTGATGTATTCCCTGTCAACTTGCTGGAACTCGCACCGTCACACCGACGGCAAGGCCATGCTGCAGGAAGTCCGCGACCTCGGCTTCGACTATGCCGAACTGGGGCACGGCACCCGGATCAGCCTTCTGCCTGGCATCCTCGATGCCGTCGAAACCGGACTCATTCGCATTTCCTCCCTGCATAACTTCTGTCCGCTCCCCATGGGGATCACCCGGGCGGCCCCGAACATCTTCCAGTTTTCCTCCGAGGACCCGCGCGAGCGCGACAACGCCCTCCGACACACCCTCAAAACGCTCGATTTCGCCGCCCGTCTTCAAGCCCAGGCCGTTGTGCTCCACATGGGCTCGATCGCCATGAAGGATCCCAAGGACCACCTGGCCGAACTCGCCAAGGACGGTCAGCGGGGCACTCCCCGCTACGAGCGTCTGTGCATGGAAATTCTCGAACGGCGCGAGGAAAAGAAGGAAAGGGCCGTCGCTCACGCCTGGGAGGTCCTTCACAAACTGGCCCCCGAGGCCGGGCAGCGCGGACTCAAGCTGGGCATCGAGAATCGCGACGGGCTTACCGAACTGCCGATCGATTCGGACCTGCTCCTCTTTTTCGGCGAGTTTGCCGATCCGGCCGTCTGCTACTGGCACGATACCGGCCACGCCCAGGTGAAGGAGAACCTCGGGTTCATTCATCACCTGCTGCACCTGGAGAGCAATGCCGGACGGCTGGCCGGGTTCCACCTTCACGATGTCGAGTTTCCGGACCGGGACCATCGCCCTCCGGGCAAGGGCACGATCGATTTTGCCCAGCTCAAACCGTTCGTCAAACCTGAGCACATCAAGGTCTTCGAACTGAGCCCCTCCCTGTCCCCGGAGGAAGTCCGCGAGGGAGTGGCGCATCTCCGGAGCATTTGGGGCGAGGGGTGAGCGCCGAGCGCAAAACCTGGAAGACCAGCGCCCGCTTCCTGGTGGGGGCGTTGCTCCTGATCTGGATCTTCCACTGCATCTTCGTCAACGAGGCCCGCATGCGCGCGCGCCGGGGAGAGTTGGCGACTCCCGCGGGACAAACGGTCAACTGGGACACGCTCGGGCGGACCGAACAGTGGCAGTACGGCTGGCGCCACGGCCCACCGGCGCTGGCGTCCACCCTTGGAAGCGTCCGGCCTTCGGCTTTCCTCGCGGCCCTGGGGTTGATGGGAGCGATGCTCTACGCCGGCGCCGCCCGATGGCGCATCGCCCTGTCCGCCCAAGGCTTCGAACTGCCGCTGCGCCGCATCGTGCATATCTCGCTCATCGCCCATTTCTTCAATGCCCTGCTTCTTGGAACGGTCGGCGGGGACGTGGCCAAGGCCTACTACGCCGCCCGCGAGACCCACCACAAGAAGGCCGAGGCCGTGCTCACGGTCTTTGCCGATCGTGTCATCGGCTTGTGGGCCATGCTCCTCTTCGGCGGGATCATGGTGCTCCCCAACCTGGACCTTCTGCGCCAGCCTGGTCTGCGCACCGTGGTCGCCCTGCTCCTGGCAATGCTGGCCGGGGCCTCCCTCTTTGTCTTCCTGGCCTTTCGCGGCGGCGTCTCGCGCGCCTGGAGCGGCGCCCGCCTCTGGCTCGAACGCCTGCCCCGCGGCGACTGGATCAAGCGCCTGCTCGACTCCTGTCGCGTCTTCGGCAAGACGCCCTGGTTCGTCACCCGCACGCTGACCCTGTCCATGGCCTTGAATGTCCTGATGGTCCTGCAATTCGTCGTCCTGGCGCGCGGTCTGGGTCTGCAGGTCTCCGCCAGCGCCCTGGCGCTGATCGTCCCCCTGGTCATTTGCGTGGCCGCTCTGCCCATCTCCCCCAGCGGCCTGGGGGTGCGCGAAAACCTCTTTGTGCATCTGCTGGCCGCCCAGGCCGTCGGAGTGCCCGCGACTCCCGCGCTGTCGCTTTCCCTGCTCGCCTACGCCGCCAGCCTCGCTTGGAGCGTTCTGGGCGGCCTGGCCTATCTCACCCTCAAAGACCGCCGCCACCTCCGCGAACTCACCGCGGAGGAGTGAACCCATCCCCTTCGCGTTCGAAAAAGCCTGAGCTCGATGAGACAGGGCGGCCTACGTGCAGGACCCCCCTTGCGGAATGGCCGGCAGGATGTAGATTGGGCAGTCTTGATAAAAGAGAGTAAACCTAGTAATACATAAATCGCATGCTAGCCCGCCGAGAAGCCCTGAAGACCATCGGACTGGCGACCCTGGCCGCTGCCACGGGTTCGCTTTCGAACTCCACCCCGGCCAGCGCCGCTGAGGCCCCGCCAACCGGACCGTTCAGCCTGTCTCCCCTGCCCTACGCCGCCGATGCGCTGGAGCCCTACATTGACGCACAGACGATGCAGATCCACCACGGCAAGCATCACCTGGCGTATGTCACCAACCTGAACAAGGCGGTGGCCGGGCATGCGGACTTGGAGAAGAAGACCGCCGAGGAGCTGGTGAGGCATCTGGGCGGGCTGCCGGAAGGCATCCGCAAGGCGGTGCAAAACCATGGCGGCGGACACGTGAACCACAGCCTGTTCTGGCAACTGCTCAAGCGCAACGAGAACGGCAAGCCGGCGGGAGAGCTGGCTGCGGCCATCGCCAAGCGATGGGGCAGTTTTGACGGGTTCAAGACCGAGTTCACGAAAGCGGCTGGGACATTATTCGGGAGCGGTTGGGCCTGGCTCTCGCTGGACGGCAAGAACCTGGTCATCGAGCAAACCGCCAACCAGGACACCCCGCTGTCCCAGGGCCGCACCCCGATTTTGGGGCTGGACGTCTGGGAGCACGCCTACTACCTCAAGTATCAGAACCGCCGTCCGGACTACATTAACGCCTTCTACAACGTGATCGATTGGGACTTCGTGTCGGAGCGCTATGCCCGCCTGGTCTGAGGGCGGCGCTACTCGAGGATCTCGATTTCGGCCAGCGACGCGTGGGTTTCGCGTCCGTGGCTGCCAAGGACCACCAGGCGCACAAAACGCGCCGATTGGGGTTTCAGCAGTGGGACTTCCATCTTTCCGGCACTGGCGGCCGATGTCGCTGTGACGACCGGCTCGCCCCAACTGGCTCCGTCGTCGCTCAGGTAAACCGCGAGCCGCTTGATCCAGCCGTTGCGATTGCCATCCTGGCGCGGCAACAGCGCCAGACCCCGCATGGGAATCGGTTCCTTGAACTCGAGGACCAACTCGTGGGGAAACCCGGGTTTGGCGCCCGTCCATTGGGTATGCCAGAGGGTCGCCGGGTTGCCGTCGATGGCGTTTTCGGGCTCGAAATTCGCCTCGGCGCTGCTGGCGCGAATGGCCTTCAACCCCCGCCGTTCGAACACGGATGGCGGAGCGCTGAGAGCGCGGACCTGCCCGGCGGTTAGTTCGATCGTCGGCTTGAAGGCCTTGCCCTCCATGTAGTGAAGGAGGGAGTGGCGCATCTGCCGCGCCACCGGGTTGAGATCGTCCTTGAGATCGATGCTGCAGACGAGCAGCCGGCCGCGGGCCATCCGGGCCTCGAAGACCAGCGCCAGCTTGTGCGCCGTGACCCAGTCATCCACCACCTGGACCACGGGCTCAAACGCGGGCGGCAGATCGTCCAAAATCATGGCGCCCGCCCGGCTGACGAGATACCACCATTGCCAATTGCTGTGGAAGTCGGTCGGGAACGCCGCCAGCGCGGGGTGTTCGGGATCGCAGAGAATGCCCAAGGTCGTGGGCGCCTGCCGCCGGGTCCAGGCGGTGTTCCAGAAGATGCTCGAGAACCCAAGCGCGACCTTGTCGTTGGGGGCGTTTCTTACCCGCCTTGGAGGCATCGACAGAAGCACCCGCCCGCCATTCTCCAGAGCGGCCAACGCCTCAGCGTTCAGTTCCTCGACTTCGAGGATGCCGGCCGGGACCCGGGTGTCCACCTTGGGCGGATAGATCCAGACGTCCCAATCGTTTTCGAACGGCGTCCCGCGAAGCCCCACGACCAGCTTGTAGCGGGCCGGGGCCGGAACATCGGCGAGCGCCGCCCGGATGCGCCCCAGCGGCGCGCCATTGCCCACGGTCACGGTCGTCGGCTCCAATTGCCCCGAGGCGCGCTTCCGGCCATCGTCGCCCATCAGCTTCCACTCCAGGACGGCATCTTCGATGGGGCTGGGACCGAAATGGGCTGCCTCCAAATCGGCCTCCAAGGCCTCGTCAGTCGTGAACACCCTCCTTTCCAGCCGCGCCAGGGGCACGGTGCTATTGCAGAAGCGGCTGTATTCGCGCGCGCTGACGTATCCCTTGCTTTCCCAGAACGGATCCAGCACCCCGACCAGCGCCGTGCCCTGCCCTGGAAAATCGTGCAGATCCAGCAGTTGGAAGCCGCCCATCCCGGGCGTGCGCAAGGCCGACTCGATGTCCTCCTTGTAACAGAGTGTCTGGAGCTTGCCTGAGGCCAGCAGGAAGGACTTCGCCAGCCCGCTCATCTGCCGCGACGCCAGCCGATCGCGGAAGATCTCGAAATTCCGGGGTTTGAGATACCCGCGGTATTTCGGGATCTCGTCGAAGTTCGGATAGACGCACCATTGGCCGATCTCGTGGCTGATCACGGGCGCAGTCCGCGCGGCGATGTAATCCCGGTAGTCCGTGCGAGTCTCGGGCGGACGCGCGTTGATCCGGCTCTTGAGCCCGCCGCCCCAGGCTTGGATGCGCGGATCCGGAGACACATGGAACTGGTTCTCGGGGATTTGGGGCCAGCCCGCGCCGCTGGAGTAGAGCCGGCGGGCGTCTCGCTCCCGGTAGTGGCTGACCCAGCGCGACAGGAACGCGGCATGCTTTGGGCCTCCGGGTTCATTGCCATAGAGCATCAGCAGAAAGGAAGGATGGTTGCCGTAGCTCCGGAGAATCCGGTCGGCCTCCTCGTAAATCCACCGGTCCACGGGCTTGCCGTCCCCCAGCGAGGTGGTCGAGTTGGCCCAGGACGAACACTCCACGTGGTAATAGAAGCCCAGTTCGTCCGCCGCCACGAACGCGGCCTCCGGCGGGCACCACGAGTGAAACCGAATGTGGTTGAGCCCATGACCCTTGGCCACCCGGATGATGCGTTTCCACTCCTCGATTTCGGTTGGAGGATGGCCCGTGCGCGGGAAGATGGCGCACTCGAGGGTGCCCCGGAAGAAGATCGGCGTCCCGTTTAGGAGGAATTGCGTGCCGCGGGTCGAGATTTCCCGGAAGCCGAACACGGTGGATGCCGCGTCATCCGGACGCGGCCCGCCGCAATCCAGCGCGCATTCGGCGGCATACAGAGCCGGGCTGAACTCGCTCCAGAGCCTCGGCGCCGTGGAGAGCTTGACGACCGCTTCCACGCGGGCGGCGCTCCCCCCAGGCGCGTCGCCGCCTTCCGCCGCCGCGGGGGGCAGATCGAAGGCGATCTCGCCTGCTCCAGCCTCCTGCCCGGTGGCGCGCTCACGAATGGAGACGCGGGCCTTGCCCCGCGCGGGCGCGAGCGCCGTGTTGCAAAGCGCCATCGACAGACGCACCGTCCCGTCGTTACGCGGGTGGACCTCGATCGCGTCGATGCGAGCCGCCCCCCGTGCGCGCAACTCAAGGCGGCCGACAATCCCGTTCCAGTTGCCCTGGGTGTGGTCGCTGACGCTGTGCGAGTCGTGCCCCACATCTACAATCATGCGGTTATCGACGCGGAGGGTCAGCCGATGTTCGCCCGGGCTCAGGCATCCCAGGTCGTATTCGTGCGGCGTGGCCAGGGCGTTGTTCGAGCCCACAGCGCGGCCATCGACCCACACGCGTGTCTCCCAGTGCGGGCGCTCCAGGAACAGGGTCACCCGCCGCCGCTCCCACCCCGCCGGCACGCGGATGTCGCGCTGAAACCAGGCCGCGCCCGCGTAATACCTCTCCGGCTGAAGCCAGAAGGGGACTTTCACATTGCCCGGCTGTCGATACTTCTCGTACTCCGGGGCGGTGAACCAGGATCGATCCACGACGCCGCCGGTCCACTTCGTATCCACAGTCACCTCGTCTCCTATACCCTGGGCCGGCAGGGCGCCGGGCAGCCGGGCTTTTCCGGACAGCCGGGTGTCCTGCCAGCGTTGCTGGAGCCCCACATCCTCGCGGTCCAGTTGGAAACGCCAGGTCCCTTTCAGGGAAAGGCTGGAGGAAGCTGCCAGGCAGGCTGCGGTCATGGCCAGGCCCAGGGCAGCGCCTGGAATCCATCCGCCTCCGAGGGTCGTCACGCGCATGTTCATGGAGGGACCCTAGCAGCGTCGCCCCTCGGCGTAAACCAGAGAGCGCGGGGGGCGCGAGGTGTCCGGCGCCGCCAGCCCTCAATGGGTGATCGAATAGACCGCGATGTTCAAAGCCAGCTTCTGCCCGTCCTCCGGGCTGACCCCCTTCCCGACGTTGCACCGGCTGGCCATGCTGAAGGCGCAGCAGAGCCCGTCCTCGCACATCACCGCCACCAGGCTCCCCTGGTAATGCAGGCCCTCCAGGTGGATGTCCTTGTTCTCATGCTGGCTGCGGACGCGGGTGATCTGGTGAAAGGACCGGTAGATGGGGTGCTCGTAGGGCAGTTCCTTCATGCTTTCGCCGGAAAAGAGGCGGGCGAATTCCCGCCGGGCGGCCTTGGGGAAGTTCGGGTTGGTGCAGCAGCCCGAGACGAAAAGAAAGCCGCCGTGGCTGAAATACTTGCGGAGCGCCTCCAACTCCTCGGACGAAAGGACAAAATCGTTGTGGCCGTTCATGAACAGGAACGGCGTCTCGAACAAGGCCGCGTCGGTCAGGGCCACCTTCTTTTCCTGTTGCACCTTGAGCGTGGACGCGCGCGACACCAGCTTGACCAGTTCGATTCCCACCGCGCCGCAGTCGTTGCCGTCATTCTTGCTGTATTTGACCCGGCCCATGAAAAAGCTGGCGGTGGGGTCCAGAACGGCGCTCGATCCCACCCCCAGGTCAGCCGCCGCCAACCGGGCCGCGCCGGCCAGCAGCAACGCCGCCAGCGCCATTCCTCCCCGGGGAACCCGCCCGCCCCCGCGGAGCGCTCTCCACGCTCTGATTGTCGTTTTCATCTCAGGTTCCAGCGTTTCCTCAGCGTCCACTCGCCCGCCAGCGCGCCCGCCACCAGCAGCAGCGTCCACACATTGACGCCCGCTGGCTGCCGCAACGGTCGGAAGCGCCGCGCCTCTTCGACCTTCTCCCGGATGCGAGCGACCAACGAGGCGCCGGATGGACAGTCTTCCACCGCGAAGGCCAGCCCCCCGCTCAGGGAAGCCCACTGGCGAAGCGTCTCCATATTGCGCGCCGTCTGCGCAAACTCGACATTAAAATCGCGGATTTCGACCGATCTTGAGCCGACCACCTTCTTCTGGGCGTCCATGACGGTAATGCGGTAAAGGCCGGCCTTGTCCGCCCGGAAACTGGTTTCGACCGGCCGTCCGGGCGTCAGTTCGAGGCTTTGCTCGAACACATTCCGTTCCGTTTCGGCGATCTTCAGCAGGAACCGTTGGGGCGGACCCGGCAAATCGGACGGCAGCGGCTTTTTCTCGACGGTCACGCGCACGTCGGCCTCGGGTCGCAGTTCCTGGTCGGCCAACTGGATCACGATCTCCTGTCGGCTGGGTTCGCTGAGGAACCGCAGCAACTGTCGCCAGAAACGGTCGAAATACTGCGTTTCCGACTCCCGCGCCAGTCGCCACCGCCAGAAGTTCTGCACGCAGATGACCGCCGAAACGCCGGCGCCAAAGCGCTGGGAGGCCATCAGAATGCGCTTGCCGACCGGCCCCTCGTCCTCGGGATGCTCCACCCAGATCATCGCTCCCGGCTTGGGGGCGTTGACCCGCCCATACTGGAGGAACGGCGGCAACCGGCTCCAGATCTCACGGGACGAACGGTCCCCGGCCAGTTGGAACAAAGGGTGGCGCAAGGCTTCCTCGGTGGGCCGCCAGTTGAAGGGCCGGTCCAAGCCTTGCACTCCCGCGCTCGAGGCGAAGGTCACCGGCAGAACTTGCTCGAGGCGGCTGCCCTGCCAGGCGGGATTGAACGTCGCCGGCCCGCCGATCATCAACACGCCGCCTCCCAGTTCGCCGCAGAAGCGCGCCAGCAGTTCCTGCTGGGCCGGCGCGAGGTCGGCGGGAGACAGGTTGGCCAGCACCACCACCCGGAACGGGGCGATCTCGTCCATGGTGGTGGGAAAGCCCCGCAGCAGCTCGTCGCTGGTCTCCACGTTCTGCCGGAAGATGGACTGCCGCGAGGTGCGGGTCAGGCCGGTGAGGCGCACGGACGGATCGCCCTTGAGCGCCCATGCGGCAAACTTATAGTCCCAGGTGAGAGCGCCCTGCACGTAAAGGATGCGCAGCTCTTTCTCGCTCGAGACCTGAACCGTGGTCGAAGCGATGCTGTTGGCGCACTTCAGTCCGGGAGCGGTCGGGGGCAGAAACTGGACCGTGTACTGGCGAACCCCTTCGGCAGGCTCCGACACCTGGAAGCTCTCGAGCCACACCCGCGTCCCTTTGCCCGGCTGAATCAGCCGCTTCTGCGCCACCAGGCCGTCGCGCATCAGCACCAGGTCGAAGGGGGGCAATTCCTCCTCGCTGGCCATCTCCAGCTCCGCCGACACCCGGAACAGCGTGTTGGTGGGGATGCTCGTGGGCGCGTCCACCAGCCTCAGCGAGAG
>JAKLEJ010000071.1 GCA_022711695.1 Verrucomicrobiota bacterium
GAGCAGGGGGCAAAGAATTGCGTCGATTCCTGGAAGCGCGTCATCGGTTACGCCGAGCAAAAGAAGATCAACCTCTGCCTGGAGCACCTGAACAGCCGCGATAATACCCATCCGATGAAGGGGCACCCGGGCTATTTCGGCGACAACGTCGATTTCTGCGTGGACCTGATCAAGCGGGTGGGCTCGCCCAACATGAAGCTGCTCTTCGACATCTACCACGTGCAGATCATGAACGGCGACGTCATCCGCCGCCTCCGCCTCTACAAGGATTACACGGCTCACTACCACACCGCCGGCGTGCCCGGCCGGGGGGAGTTGGACGACACGCAGGAAGTCAATTATCCGGCGGTGATGCGGGCCATTCTCGAGACGGGCTACGAAGGCTTCGTGGCCCAGGAGTTCATCCCCACCTGGCCGGACCGGCCCCTGGCGCTGCGCCACGCCGCCAAAGTCTGCGACGTCTGAGGCGGCCCGTCCCCGCCGGCCGCAGGCCGGTTGATCCAAATCCGCATCGCAACCGCGGACTGCGGGTGGCGCGCCTGACGCCGCCTGAGGCTTCTCAACCGAGAGACGGCCTGTGCGGATTCAGCTTGACATATTTACAGATGTAAAGAATACTTTGTTCCATTAAAGATATGAAGAGCCCCAGACAGCCCCCCGAGTTGACCGAGGCCGAGTGGGCCATCATCAAGGCGGTGTGGAAACGCGAGCCCTGCGCCGCGCCCGACATCCAGGAGGAACTGGCCGGCCAGAAAGGCTGGGCCTACAGCACCGTGCGCACGCTGATGGACCGCATGGTCAGGAAGGGGTACCTGGTGTCGGAGAAGATCCGCCACATGGACCTTTACCGCTCGGCGGTCACGCCGAAGCAGGCGCAAAAAGCCGAGCTGCTCTACGCGCTCAAGCATGCCTTCGACAACGCCCTGACTCCCATGGTGCAGCGGCTGCTGGAGACCCGCGAGCTCAGCCCGACGGAGCTGGAGGAGCTGGAGACCCTGATTCGCGAGCGGCGCAAGCAGGCCGCCGCGAAGAAGCCGGAGCGCCGCCAAGACCATGAACACCTTGATTGAGTGTCTGAACTCGTGGGGGGAGGACCTGGCGCGGTTCGGTTGGCCGATGCTGGTTCAATCGACGGTGGCCATCCTGGTTCTGTCGGGCCTGAACTGGGCCCTGCGCGAGCGCGTGCGCGGCGCGCTTCGGCATGCCCTGTTGCTGCTGGTCCTGGTCAAGCTCGTTCTGCCGCCCTCCCTGGCCCTGCCCACCGGCGTGGGGTACTGGCTGCCGGCGGAGCGGTCCCAGGCAGCGCCCACCACGCTGGCGGCGGCGGTTTTGTTGGGAGATGCGCCGCCCGTGTCTCGAACGGTTCCTGTCAAAGCCGGGCTGGGTGGGGCTCCCCCGCTGCCTGGACCGCCACCGGCCCGGGCGGTCGTCTTGTGGCCCGGGGCCCTCTTTCTCGCTTGGATGACGGGCGTCGCTTGCCTTTCCGTCTGCCTCTGGCGGCGGTTGCGGTGGGCGCGGCGGTTGGCGTCCGAGGCCTCGGCATCGCCCGCCGCAGCGGAGGAAGTCGCTGAATCCTGCCGGCAGCAGTTGGGCCTCCGGCGGCCGGTCCGGCTGCGAGTGTCCGACCGGCCAATCAGTCCCGCGGTCTGCGGCCTGCGGAACCCAACCATCCTGCTGCCGCGCGCCCTGCTGGACAAGCTGACGCCGCTGCAGACCCAAGCGGTGCTGCTGCACGAGCTGGGCCACGTCAAACGGGGCGATCTCTGGGCAAATCATCTGCAGACGATCCTGCAAATTCTGTACTGGTACAACCCGTTTCTCTGGCTGGCCAACGCGCTCATCCGTCGGGTGCGCGAGCAGGCGGTCGATGAGTTGGTGATGGTGGCGATGGACAAAGAGGCGGTCGAGTATCCGGCGGCCCTGCTGGCGGTGGCCAGGCTGTCCGTGCCGCGGCCCGCCGCCAGCCTGGGGCTGATCGGAGTCGCCGAGTCGCGACAGGGCCTCAGCGAGCGGGTGCGGCGGTTGGTCAACCGGCCGGCCCCGACGAAGGCAGGCCTGGGATTGACAGGATTTGGGGCGACCCTGGCGCTGGCAGCCGCATTGCTGCCGATGGCTCCCGGGAGGACAGAAGCGGAAGGCCCCGGAGCGGGCGCCACAAAGCCTGCGGAGGCATCCTCCGAGCAAGTGACCAGGCTGGTGAAGGAAGGCCGGGAGTTGTACGAAAACGGCCGCGCGGCCGAAGCCGGGAAGAAGCTCGAAGAAGCCGTGAGCCTCGCTCCGGAGAACAAGGCGGCCTGGTATTATCTGGAGTTGGCCAACGGAAAGGTCGGCCTCAGCGAGAAGCGCAAGGCGATCATGGCGAAGCTGCAAGGCATCAAGCTGAGCGAGGTATTGCTCGATGGCCTGCCGCTCAACGAGGCGGTAAGATGCCTGTCGGAGGAAGTTCGACGCCTCGATCCGGAGGGGCGGGGCGTGAACTTCATCCTCGCTGAGAGCGCCGTCTCGTCCGACAAGGAGGCTGCGCCCGGCGCGGGCGGATCCTCAGCGACGAGGCCGGCGTCGGTCGCGGCGGCGCTGGTGACAATCAAGCCGCCTTTGCGGGACATCAGCCTTGAAGAAGCGTTGGAGGCCATCGTTCGGTCCACTGCCCCGCCGCTGAAATACACCGTGGAGGACTACGGAGTCGTGATCTCGCCAAAAGGCAGCGAGACGCCGCCTCTGCATGTCCGAACGTTCAAGGTGGCGCCGGACCAGTTCGCCCGGAGTTTCCTGAATGCCGCGGCGGCGGGCGGGAAGGCCACGGCGCCGGGCGCCGGGGGTGTTGGGGTGCGGGATAAGAGCGGTGGCGTCGTGCGCATGACCAACGCCAGCGTGACCGTCGCCCTGGCGCGCGAGCGGTTGGCCGCCGTCGGCATCGACCTCCGGCCGCCCAAGGCGATCTTCTACAACGACCGCCTCGGGGTGATGATGGTCAGGGCTTCGTCGGAGGACCTGTCGCAGATCGAAGCCTGGCTGCAGACCAATGCGTTAAACCAAACGCCACCCGCCCCGCCCCAGGGCAGCCGCTCGGGAGACGGCGCCACGACGGAGAACGCCGGGAAAGGTGTGCGTCCCCAAATCAACATTCGCATCCAGTACCTGGTGGTGACGCAGGCCGTCGGCCAGGCCAACGGCTTCAGTTGGCATCTCGGCAATTGGTCTCCCGCCAACGTTCCGGCCGCCGCAGCCCCCAACGGCGCCATGCCGCGTTTCGCTGCCGAGCCCGCCGCTGGAGCTGGGCAACCAACGCCCCATGCGGCGGCCCCGTCCGGCGTGTTTCCTTCGCCTGGCGGCGCAGCCGTCGCCGATCCGGCGCAGGCAACCGTGTGCGGCATCCTCACAGCGGATCAGGCCAGGGAGGTTCTCCGCGCGTTGGAACGGCGCCCGGGCGGCAGCCTTCACATCCTTCCAGAGGTGACCACGCTCAGCGGACGCCAAACGCAGGTTAAGACGGTGGATATCAAGAGCGTTGTCACCGGTTTGGACACGAACCATTGGCGCACCAACGAGTCGGGGGTGGGGTTCACGCCCATTGTCGAGCCTTTCGAGAGCGGGCCGGTGGCGGACCTGGTTCCGTGGGTCCGGCCGGATGGCAAGAGCATCGAGCTCACCGTGGTTTGGAGCCTGCGCGAATTCGCCGGGTACGACGACACGAAAAACGAGGAAGTCCGGGGCACGAGCCCGGAGGGCCGCCCGGTGACAGCACGCAAGCCCCTCCCGCTTTTCCGGGAATGCCGGCTGGATGGCAGGGCCGTCGTCGGCGACGGGCAGACACTGGTTTTGAGCAGCATCACTGCGGCGACCGGAGTGCCGGCCGCAAAGGCAGGGCCGTCGCCCCGAAGATGCCTCGCGGTCTTCGTAACGCCGCAAATCGTGGATGAAGCCGGCAACCGCGCTCATCTCGAAAGTGAAATCCCCCTGGGTATTCCTCCGCAGAAGTGAGCACGCGGCTTCCGCGAATTCTGTCAACCGTGCGGGGCGGAGAGCGCCAGACAAGCCTTGACCTGAAGAGCGCAAAGTGTGTATTTTGCGCACATGCGGGCAACATTAACCCAATTGCGACGGAAGACCTCCGAGATTCTCCTGTGCATCCAGAGCGGCAAGGGCGTCGAGATTACGAACCATGGCAGAGTGATAGCGGAATTGCGGCCCCGGTTCCGTGGCATGAGTGGGGCCGAGTTTGCCCGACTGTGGCGCAACAGTCCGCGCCTGGATGCGGAGACGGCCGCTGAGGTGCTGGCCAACGTCCGGGCAACGGAGGCCGCCGAATGAGGGTGCTTATCGACACGACGCTGTTGATCGAGGCCGAGCGCGCGCGATTCGATCTGGCCAGATGGGCCGAGGAGATGGAAGAAATCTGCATTTGCGATGCGGGCGTTGCCGAGTTTCTGGCCGGGGAACCAATCAAGGATCATGGCAAACTGAGGCGCTTCCATACGTTTTGGGAAAGTGTCGTTTCCGTTCTGCCTTCGGTGGAAATCACCCGTGAGATCTGCCAGCAGGCAGGCCGAATGATTGCGGCCGCCCGGTCGCGCGGCTACACGGTCAACCTCGGGGACGGTCTGCAGGCGGCGGCCGCAAAGAGCCAGGGACTGACGGTGGCAACAATCGACACTGACCATTTCAAACACCTTGGCGCGCCTTGCTTCAATCCCATTCGCCCGACTGCGAAGAAGGCCTGAGGCAATAGAGGACGAGGGATTCCTGCTCAGGGCATCGGGCTTCAAAACACGGATGCTGCGTTTGGCCCCCGGCTGAAGGCCACAACCTGTGGATCCGTGCATCGGTTGCGCCGCCAACCGGCTGCGCGTTCGGCAATTGCCGGCTCTCCTGAGCCGCAGCCACGCCAAGCGCGGGTTCAGCGCCAGCCCAAATCCTTGACGCCCTGCTCAGGGGCGGATTCAATATCCACATGGCAACTGACACCGTTTCACTCTCGCGCCGCTCGTTCGTAAAAACCTGTCTGGCGTCCGCGGCCGCCACCGGGCTGCCCGCCTGGTTTCTCGAACAGGACCGGGCCATGGCCGCAGCCGCCCCGAAGGCGCTCGGCCCCAATGACCGCCCCGGCATCGCCCTGGTCGGCTGCGGCGGGCAGGGAAGCGGCGACGCCGCCAACGCCTGCCGCTTCGGCGATATTCTGGCCGTATGCGACGTGGACCGGCGGCACGCCGAGAACGCCGCCAAGCGACTCACGAAGAACGGCAAGACGCCCGAGATCCTGAGCGACTTCCGCAAGGTCATGGAGCGGGAGGACATCCATGTGGTCATCAACGGCACGCCCGATCACTGGCACACGCTGGTCAACCTGGCCGCCGCCCGGGCGAAGAAGGACATCTATTCGGAAAAGCCGCTCACCCTGACCGTGGACGAGGGCAAGCGGCTGGTGCAGGCGGTGCGCGCGAACAAGGTCGTGCTCCAGACCGGCACCCAGCAGCGCAGCGACCGCAATTTCCGGCTGGCCTGCGAACTGGTGCGCAACCAGCGGATCGGGAGGCTGCAACAGATCGTGGTCTGGCTGCCCGCCGGCCTGCGGGGCGGCCCCTTCGCCTCATCGCCTGTGCCCGAGGGCCTGGACTGGGACTACTGGCAGGGGCAGGCGCCGAAGGTCGATTACGTGAAGGAGCGCTGCCACGTGACCTTCCGCTACTGGCTCGAATACTCGGGAGGCACGATCACCGACTGGGGCGCGCACCACAACGACATCGCCTTTTGGGCGACCGGCATGAAAGGGCCGGACGCGGTCGAGGCCAAGGCGCTGGCCCAGCCCGTCCCCGGCGGCTACACCGCCTTCAGCGAATACGAGGTTCAGTTCACCTACTCGAACGGCGTGAGGCACTTCATCAAGACGACCAGGGACGACAACATCTTCGGCGGAGTCGTGAACCAGCAAGGCCAGCGCAACGGCATCCGCTTCGAAGGCACGGAGGGCTGGATCTGGGTGCGCCGCGGCGCCATCGAAGCCAGCAAGGACGAGATCCTCACCGCTCCCCTGCCCTCCGGGGCCGAGCGCCTTTACGTGAGCCAGGATCACATGGGCAACTTCTTCGAGTGCGTGCGCTCCCGCAAAGATCCCATCTGCGACGTCGAGACCGGCCACCGCTCCGCCTCGGAATGTCATCTGGCCCAGATCGCGCTTCGGCTGGGCCGCAAGTTGCAGTGGAGCGTCGAACGCGAGGAGTTCACGGGCGAGGGCGCCGGCGAGGCCAACCAATGGGTCGCCCGCCCGATGCGCCAGCCCTACGATTATTCGTTCGTGGGCTAGTCGAAAGAGCCTCCCACGAGCCAGCCCGCGTTTGTAGTCCCGCCTTCAGGCTGTTTGGGCGATGCTCGGGATCACGAACGCGCCACCCGGACAGGCCGCAGCCTGCGCCACGAACGGTGGCGCCGCCGAAACCGGGCCGCGCATTCCGGCTTGAACGAGCCAGCCGCGCCCTCCATGCTGGCTCCATGAGACGAGGCGCAACCGACGCCGCCAGGCTCCTGCCTGGGGCCAGAGTCAGGGCGTGCTGGATGGTGGCAGCCTGGATCCTGCTTTGGGGGCCGGGCCACCTGCGGACGGCCCTGTGCGCCGCGACCAACGCGCCGGCCGCGGCGGCGCTCCAGCCGGGGACGGCTGTGGCCGGGATGGTCTTTTCCCAGGCGCCTGTCACCGCGGAGGAACTGGGTTTCGAGGAGATCGTGTTCGTCAAACGCAAGCCCTACTCCTCCGACCACTACTACACCGACATCAACAACGGGACGAGCCCGGACCGGTTCACGCCCGAGAACGGCATCTACCTCTTCAACCTGCGCACGCGGACGGAGCGGCCCGTGGTCACCGCCGCCAGCATGCCCGGCGGGCGGGGCTTCATCGGCAAAATCAGCCTCTCGTTCGACGCCCGCAAGGTGCTTTTCGACTTCCGCCAGGACCCCGCCTCCGGATTCCGCGTCTGGGAAGTGGGGCTGGACGGCAGTTGCCTGAGGCAGGTGTCGGTTCCGCCGCCAGACGAGGCCGGGAAGGCGGCGCGCTGGGCCCGGGGCTGGCACACGGACGACATTCATCCCTGCTATCTGCCGGACGGGGGGATTGTGTTCTCCTCGACCCGCTGCGAGCACACCGTGCTGTGCGGCGGCTCCTCTCACCTGGTGGCGCCGGGATTGCATCGGATGAACGAGGACGGCAGCGGCGTCCGCCAACTGACCCGCAGCCCCGTCAGCGAGTTTTGCCCGGCGATCCTGGACGACGGCCGGATTCTGTATCATCGGTGGGAATACATCGACAAGGGCGCCCGGGTGGCCAAGACCCTGTGGTCCATGAACCCCGACGGCAGCGCGCCCCAGGAACTCTACGGGCTGGCCGACGACGACACCACCATCTACATGTATCCCCAACCGCTGCCCGGAAGCACCGAGCGCGTGGTCTGCGTGGGGACCTGCCATTTTCCGCAAGGCGGCTGCCTGGGGTCGATCCTCCTGGTGGATTTCGGAATGGGCGTTCGCACGCGGGGGCCGGACCCGCATGAGCCCGGCTTCGCGCGCGGCGACGAGCGTTACCCGGTGGTGAGCCTCACCCCGCAGGTCTTCGTTCCCCGGCGGATGGAGCCCGGCTGGCATTTTCTCCAGGAGGATGGCCGTTACGCCCATGACAGCGAGGGCCGCAAGGGATTCCTTTACACCCATCCGTTCCCGGTCAACGACCGGCAGTTCCTGGTTTCGTTCAAGGCCAATCCCTCGCATCACTACAAGGAAGTTCCCAATGCCTATGGGCTGTATCTGATCGACACCGCCGGGGCGCATCGGCTGGTGCACGCGGATGCGCAACTTTCCTGCTGGCATCCCACGCCGGTGGTCCCCCGCCCCGTCCCTCCGCAGCCCCGGACCTTTCATCTGCCGGAATACGCGGCGAAACAACAGGCCGTTTGCGTGGTGGCCAACGTGTACCAGGGCATGGAGGGTGTGAAGCCCGGGGCCGTCAAATGGCTGCGCATCAACGAAGCGCTGCCCCGCTACTGGTCCACCGGCCGCCGCTGGTCGCCCTCGCTGAGCAGTTCGGGCTGGAAAGCCGCGCTCTGGCCGCGGGTGCAGTGGGGTGTGGTGCCGGTGGAGGAGGACGGCTCGGCCCATTTCCTCGTGCCCGCCAACCGCAGCGTCTTCTTTCAGGCCCTGGACGCGTATTTCCGGGAGGTGCAGCGCGAGCGCACCTATGTCAACTACGCCCCCGGCGAGGTGCGGTCCTGCACCGGCTGCCACGGCCAGCGCCACCACACTGTCCCCGACCGTGCCGGCGCGATGCCCCGGGCCTTGAGCCGTGCGCCAAGCCCGCCCCAGCCCCAGCCCTGCGACCTGAAGGACGCCGGCGGCGACGGCCTGGCCGGGCAAGTCATCCATTACCCGGCGGACATCCAGCCGATCTTCGAGGCCCGGTGCGTCGCCTGCCACGGCGCGACCAACCCGGCCGGCGGATTGCGCCTGACGGGCGAGATCACCGAGTATTACAGCACGTCCTACGAGGAATTGGCGCGCAAGCAACTGGCGGGGCCGATCGTGCCCGAATTCACCTCGTTCCTGCAGGGGGATCGCGGAAACCACAACGGCGCCTACCTGCCCCCGGGCAACCTGGGCTGCTCCACCAGCACACTCATGGCCGTCCTGACGAACCCCGAGCATCCCGCCAATGCCCGCGACAACCACGTTCCCATGCTCTCGAAAACCGAGCTGATGATTCTGGCCCGCTGGGTGGATAGCAACTACCAGTTCTACGGCAGCTATTTTGGACGGCAGCACCCCCGGTGGACCCAGCCCGACCCGGCGGTCCCGGATTACATCCCGTCCGATTTCCGGCGGAAGGCCTCCTTCGCGGAGGCGACGAGCTTCCTGGCCCCGGCCTGGCACCGATAGCCCCACCGCATGAGCGCGGCGAACACGGGGAACGCACGAGTTCCAACTCGAAGGCGGCTGCTGAAGTGGTCGCTGCGCGTGTCCGTCCTTCTGATCCTGGGGGCGGTGGTCCTGGCGGGGGCCTTCTATTGGGAGATCCGCCGCGCAAACGGGGAGGTTCTGTCCAGCGGGAAGAAACGGCCCTACCTGCTGCATGTGCCCAAGACCTACCGAGGCGATCGCCCGGCGCCGTTGGTGATCTGCCTGCACGGGCTTGCGGAATGGCCCGCTCACCTGATGCGGCTGAGCCGCTGGAATCGATTGGCGGACGAATCCGGATTCCTGGTCGTCTATCCCTCCGGAAGCGGGTTCCCGTTGCGCTGGCATTGCAACGGACGGTTCAGCAAGGCGGAGCAGGCGGAACAGGATGTGAGGTTCATCTCGGACCTGATCGACCAGTTGAAGAAGGAATACAGGATCGACGAGAACCGCATTTACGCCAGCGGCCTGTCGAACGGCGGGGGCATGGCTTTTCTCCTGGCCTGCAGGCTGTCCGAGCGAATCGCCGCCATCGGCAACGTGGGCGGGGCTTACCTGATGCCGTGGGCCGAATACAAGCCGAAGCGACCCGTGCCGGCGATCCTCTTTCACGGGACGGCTGATCCGATCGTTCCCTTCCATGGCGGACCTTCCGGCCTGTTCAGGGTTCCCTTTCCCGATATTCCGCAATGGGCGCAATCGCTGGCCGAGCGCAACGGCTGCCGGTTGGCCCCCGAGCGCCTGCCAGAGAACGGGTCGGTCAGCGGACTGCGGTATACCGGGGGACCCGGCAGCGCCGAGGTGGTGTTTCACACCGTGGCTGGAGGAGGACACTCCTGGCCCGGCGGCAAGAAGATGCCGCGCTGGATCGTCGGCCACACGACTGCGGATGTCGATGCCACCCGTTTGATGTGGAGTTTCTTCACGGAGCACCCCATGGCCAGGTGACACCGGTTTCGCCTGGAGTGAACTTCTGAAAGGCGGTCCTTCCCCAAAGCGACTGAGGCTGCTCCTGCCTCGGAAGCGCCCGGCGCCAACCGGCCCTCGTGTCGCAACTCACCCGGTCCCCTCAAGACGGAAATCGCATTCTGGCAGGGCTTCATTCTGGAAATGTGTTACGTTTGGATGCCGATCCTGTTATATTGGAGTGAGGCGATTGCCCGAAAGAAAGGAGACGTTCATGGACTGGATCAGGCGACAAGGCGATGTGCACTACGAACTGAACTACCTGACCAGCGAGGAGGTAGCGCGACAGGTGGCTGTCTGCGTCAGTTCCCGGCTCGAACTGGACGAGGAAGGAATCGGCAAACCGGGCGGAGCCTACCCGGTTCACAGCCTTTTCCTGGACTCCGAGGATCTGGCTCTCTATCGGAAGGCGCTCAACGACAACGAGCACCGGTGGCAATTGCGGATCCGCTACAGCGAAGTGGGGGCGGACCGGCCGGCAATCCTGGAGGTCAAAAGGCGTCTGGCGGACGTGGTGATCCGGGATCATTGTGAGGTGAACCAGAACAGCCTGCCTGAGCTGCTGGCCGGCCAGATTCCCACGTTGGATCGGATGCACTCCCACAGCGCGACGCATCGGGCGGCGTTGGAGCAATTCGTGACGCTGACGGCGAGGGTAGGCGCAAGGCCGCGCCTCTACGTGGCCTATCTCCGCGAGTGCTACGTTGACCCCGAGCATCCCGCCGTGCGTGTCAGCCTGGATCGCCAGATCGTGTGCCGCATCCCCTCCGACGACACCCCTGCAATCTACACGGACCATTTGCGCCACCTCTTCCGCCCGTATGTGCTGGTCGAACTGAACTATGGCCACCGTTTCCCAGACTGGTTTCGGGAGATGGTGGAGGACCTCGACCTCACCGCCTGCGAGGCGGACAAGTACGTCGAAGGGCTTCGCCCCCTGGGCAACTGGGGTCGCTCGGGGTTGGAGGCGTTCGCGAGCAAGGCACCCGCCGACGCTTAGGCCCCCCGTCTGAAAGGCTTCGGCTCTCCGCGTCGAATCCGATCCTGGCTTTACGGCACGGCGACGACGCGGTAGAAGCGCTGGGCCACGCCGGCCACCGGGTTGGCGATCACGATCAGGCCTCCCGTGCCGGGATAGGTGCCCTCGACCGTCCATTGCGGCGCGGCAAAGTCCTCCTTGTATTCGACCCGATAGGACACCCCCGTCTGGGTGCCAAACGAGAAGGTGAACTGGCCCCCGCCCTGGTCGCTGAACCCCGCCCCGCCCAGCGTGGGCTCCTCGGGCGCAACCGACAGCGTGTTGGGCTGCCGCGGCGTCGGCGTGCTCATCGACGACACCGAGGCGCTGCCATCGGGATAGCGCCCCTGGCTCACATCGGCCGCCTGCACCCCAAAGCTCACCAGGTCGATCGGCGCGCCGTCCCGCCCTATCAGCGCAATCGATTCGCCCCCGGCCCCCAGCCGGAAGTTCACGTGCAGGTCCGAATCGTTGGTCCGATTGCACGAGGCCTGGTTGTCCGCCCACACCAGC
>JAKLEJ010000072.1 GCA_022711695.1 Verrucomicrobiota bacterium
CGTCCACACCGACGCCCGCCTGGGCCGCATCTACCTGCCCCTGGAGGAGCTGCGCCGGTTTGGCGTCACCGAAAAGGAGATCCTGCAGGGTTCGTATTCCGATCGTTACGCGGCCCTGGCCGCCTGTGTGGCCGAACGCGCCGCCCATTACTACTGTCTGGCCCGGGAATGTCTGCCCCCGGAGGACCGCCGGGCAATGGTCGCCGCGGAACTGATGGGAACGGTTTATTGGGAGCTGCTGGCCAAACTGCGCGCCAAAGGGTTCGACGTCTTCGGGCCCACCCCGACCCGGCTGAGCAAGGTCCGAAAGCTGATGCTGGTCGCACGCACCTGGTGGGGAAGCGCCTGGGGCCTGACCGTGCCGGCCTATGGAGTCTCCTAGCCGGGAACGGCCCGCAGCCAGGGCGGACTCGGCGGCGGGCGCGCGCGAAACGACCGGCCGCGCCCTCCCCTCCTCGGGATCCGAACGCCGGTTGATTGTGAACGCCGACGATTTTGGCCGGTCGGCCTCGATCAATGAAGCGGTGATTCGGGCGCACCGCGAAGGCATCCTGACCACCGCCAGCCTCATGGTCAACGAACCCGCCTGCGCTCAGGCCGTCGCCCTGGCCCGCGCCAACCCCCGCCTGGGAGTCGGGCTGCATCTGACCTTGCTCTGCGGCCGGGCGGCCCTGGCGCCTCGCGAAATCCCGGGCCTGGCGGACGAAGACGGCCGGTTCAGCGACGATCCGGTGGCCACGGGCATCCGGCTCTTTTTCAACCGACGGCTGCGCACCGGCCTGACTCGCGAGATCGCCGCCCAATTCGAGCGATTTGCCGCCACGGGCCTGCCCCTGGACCATGTGAACGGCCATCTGCATCTGCATTTGCATCCGACGGTCTTCGGCATCCTGATGGCCCTGGCGGACGAGTGGGGCATTCGCCATCTCCGCCTGACCTTCGATCCGCTCCGGCTGAACCTGCGGCTGGCCCGGGGGCAGTGGCTCTACCGGTTAAGCCATTACTTGATCTATCGCTGGCTCTCGGCCTGGGCCCGGCCGGCGCTGGCGCGGCGGGGCATCCGGCACACCGCCCGCGTCTTCGGCCTGCTCCAAAATGCCCGCGTGGATGAGCCCTACGTTGCGGGACTGCTGGAAAACCTCCCCCCCGGCGACTCGGAGCTTTACTCCCATCCCTCGCTGGATGAGTTTAGGAGCGAGTTCGATGCGCTGGCGAGCCCCAGGGTCAAGACCCTGGCGGAGACGCGCGGCATCCGGCTGATCCGGTACCGGGATTTGTGATATGACAAAACTACTGACAATTCTTCTGTTGGCGCTGGTGGTCGAGGCGGTGGGGGTGGTGTTCCTCAGCAAGGGGCTCAAGCAGATCGGCGAGGTGAAGTCCGTCACCGCCAGCGAGATCGCCCGGGCGGTCCGCCGCGGCGCCGCCAACCCGCACATTCTGCTGGGAGTGGCTCTGGAGGCGGCCTTCTTCGCGGCGCTGCTCTACCTGCTGTCTCAGAAGGACGTCAGCCTCATCTGGCCGCTGACCTCGCTGGGCTTTGTGCTGACGGCTCTTTCAGCCCGGTTCTACCTGCACGAGCAGGTCTCCGGAGTGCGCTGGGCGGGCGTTGTTCTGATCGTTGTCGGGGCGGCCCTGGTCAGCTACAGCGAGCAGCTCAAACCCCAAGAGCCTCCGCCCGCGCAACAGACCCCGGCTCAGTAACCCCAGCCCCCGCGTGTTCGAAAGAGGCCTCCAACTTCCATTCGCTGCGCTGGGCCTGGGCTTCCTGGCGTTGCTGGCGGGATGCGCGCGTTTTCAGCCCGCGCCGCTCAGCCCCGAGCAGAGCGCGCGGGCTCTGGAATCGCGGACGCTGTCCGACCCGGGACTGAGACGGTTTCTTGAGACCAACGGCGCCGCGCCCGGCCAATGGCCGCTCACGGCCTGGGATTTCGAGCGCCTGACTCTGGCCGCCTTCCATTTTCATCCCAGTCTGGCGGTGGCCCGGGCTCAGTGGTCCGCCGCCCGGGCGGGCGAAATACGCGCCGGGACGCGTCCAAACCCCACGTTGAGCGCGGGGCCCCAGTACGCTCTCAATCCGGCCCAAGGGGTCACGCCATGGCTGGCCATGGTGGATTTTGACCTGCCGATCGAAACCGCGGGCAAGCGCGGTTACCGGATGGCGCAAGCGCGGCATCTGGCCGCGGCAGCCCGCCAGGGAATCCTCACCGCCGCCTGGCAGGCGCGCGGCAACCTCCGCGCCGCCCTGCTCGATCGCGCCGCCGCCGCCCAGCGAGGGCGGCTCTTGCGCCGGCAGATCGAGCTGCAGGAACAGGCGCTCCAGCGGCTCACCCTCAAAATCGAAGCGGGCGCCCTGGCGGGCTCGGAGGCGCTGCCGCATCGGGTGCTTCTGCAGAGAGCGCGTCTGGAACTGGGCGCGGCCGCCCGCCAGGAGCTGGAGGCGCGGGCGCGAACCGCGGAGGCGCTGGGCCTGCCCCTGGCAGCGCTCGAACCGGTGGAACTGCCCGAGTCGATGCCGGATTTGGCGCAGGCCGCGGACCGCTTGAGCGCGGGCGAGGCCCGGCGGCTCGCGCTCGAGAGCCGCGCGGATATTCGCGCGGCACTGGCCGAATACGAAGCCGCCAGTGCGGCGCTGCAGCTCGAGGTGGCCCGCCAATACCCGGATCTGAAGCTGGGGCCGGGCTACGAGTACGACCAGGGCGAAAACAAGATCGGGCTGATGTTGGGAGTGGAACTGCCGCTGTTCAACCGCAACGAGGGGGCCATCGCCGAGGCGCAGGCCCGGCGCGCCGAAATCGCGGCGCGGTTCGTCGCCTTGCAGGCCCGGGTGCTCGCCGCGATCGATCTTGCCCTGGCCAACTGCCGACTGGGCGGAGAACAGCTCAAGGAGGCCGAAGCCCTGGTCGCTTCCCAGCGCCGCCTGCGCGAGAGCGTTCAGCGGCAACTCGACGGCGGCACAGTCGAGCCGTCGGACCTGCTCAACGCCGAGATCGAGTGGACCGCCGCCGAACTGGCTCGCCACGAGGCCGCAGCCCGGCGCGACAGAGCCCTGGCCGACCTCGAAGACGCGATTCAGCATCCGCTCTCGCTGCCGGTCGCGGCCCTGGAAGACCCGAAAGCGGAGCCCCCGTGGCCATAAAACGCTCATTCATGCGGAACCGATGAAAAAGGCGCTCGTATTCGTGATCGTGTGCATCGGCCTCGGGGCCGGTCTGATCCTGGCCTTTCGCCAGATGAGCCAGGAACGGAAAACGGAGGCGGCCGGCGAAGCGCCGGTGCAATCCAGTTCGCAGATCGGGACGACGGCGGAGGGCAACCCGGTGGTGACCCTGGACGCGGAAGCGCAGAAACGGCTCAGCCTTCGGATGGCGGCGCCGACGGCGGTCACCGTGGCTCCGGAGGCCCGGGCTTACGGCCGGGTGTTGGACCCGGCTCCGTTGATTGCCCAGGTGTTGGATCTGGCCGCGGCCCGAGCCGCCCTCGAAGCATCGAGCCGCGAATGGCGGCGCTTGAAGAGCCTGGCGGAAACCCAGAACGCCTCGGCGCGCGCCGTGGAGGCCGCCGAGGCCGCCCTCACCCGCGACCGCATCTCCTGCGAAGGCGCGCAATTGAAGCTGGTGTCGGCCTGGGGCAGAAGCGTGGCCGAGCATCCGGACCTGCCGAGCGCGGCCAAGGCGCTGGCAAACGCCGAGACCGCCCTGGTGCGACTGGATTTGCCGGCAGGCGAAAGGATCGATGCGCCTCAAGGCGCCCGCCTCTCGACGCTGGCTGCGCCTGAAGACTTCATCGAAGCGGAATACATTGGGCCGGCGGTGGACGTCGATGCCCAGGCGCAAGGCGCCGGCTTCCTGTTTCTGGTCAAGTCCGTGGAAGGCCGTTTGCGGCCGGGCCAGGCCCTGATTGGCCGCATCGAATTGGCTGGGCAGCCGGTGCAGGGTGTGTTGGTCCCGCCTGCGGCGATCGTGCGTGCGCTGGGTTCGACCTGGGTCTATGTGCAAAGCGGGCCGACCACGTTCGCGCGGCGCAAGGCGCCGCTGGAGCGTCCCATCACCGGCGGCTGGCTGGTGACTCTGGGGCTGACCGCGGGGGATCGCCTGGTGGTCTCGGGCGCGCAGATGCTGCTTTCCGAAGAACTGAAGTCCCGCATCCAGGTCATGGAATAACCGACCTCCGCCCGCCCTGCTCATGCTGAATCGGATCGTCCAGTTTTCGCTTCGGTTTCCCGCGGTGGTGGCGGCGTTGGCCGGCATCATCCTGGTCTATGGCGTCTATACGGCCCTGCATGCCCGGCTGGACGTCTTTCCTGAGTTCGCGCCGCCCATGGTGGTGATCCAGACCGAGGCCCCCGGCCTTTCGCCCGAGCAGGTCGAGGTTCTGGTCACCCGCCCGGTGGAGAACGCGGTCAACGGCGTGCCCAAACTGGTCAGCGTCCGCTCCCAGTCCATCCAGGGGCATTCGGCGGTGATCGCCATCTTTGCCGAGGACGCGGACGTTTTTCAGGCCCGCCAAATGGTAGGGGAGCGGCTGGCCGAAGTCGCCGAGCAACTGCCCCAGGGCGTGCGCTCGCCCAAGATGGGGCCCCTGACCTCCTCGACCAGCTTGACACTGGTGATGGGCTTGACCTCCAGCAACCGGACCGCTCTGGAATTGCGCACCTTCGCGGACTGGACTCTGAAACCGCGCCTGCTGGGCGTGCCGGGGGTGGCCAAGGTGGACGTTTTCGGCGGCGAGGTGCGGCAGATCCAGATCCAGGTGCAGCCCGACCGCCTGGTCGCGTTCGGCCTTTCGCTGGGAGACGTGCTGGCGGCGGCGCGCCATGTGACGGCGATCCACGGCGCGGGTTTCGTGGAGACGCCCAACCAACGCATCGTGGTGCGCGCCACCGGGCAGCCGGTCACGCCCGAGCAGATCGGCGAGGTGATCGTGGCCCACCGTGCCGGGCGCAGCGTGCGCCTCAGGGATGTGGCCCGGGTGGTCGAAGGCCCGGAGCCGAAATTTGGCGACGCGCTCATTCAAGGCAAGCCCGGCCTGGCGCTCTTGGCCTTCGCCCAGTTTGGGGCCAATACCATCGAGGTCACCGAAGCCCTCGAGCGGGCTCTTGACGAAATGAAAGGGGTGATCGCCGACGCGGGCATCGATCTGGATCGCGGCATCTTCCGACCGGCCACGTTCATCGAGCGGTCCCTGGACAACGTCAACGCCTCGCTGCTGTTGGGCGGGGCCCTGGTGGTGGCGGTGCTGTTCCTCTTCCTCGTGGATGTGCGCACGGCGCTCATCTCCTTTCTCTCCATCCCCCTGTCCCTTTTGTCCGCGGTCATCGTGCTCGATTACTTTGGAGTCTCGCTCAACACCATCACGCTCGGCGGGTTCGCCATCGCCATCGGGGTGGTGGTGGATGACGCCATCATCGACGTGGAGAACATCCTGCGGCGGCTGCGCGAGAACCAGGCGGCCTCGGGAGCGGCGGCCGGCGCAAGCCCGTCCGCCCTCGCGCGAGTCATTCTGCAAGCCTCGCTCGAGGTCCGCAGCGCGGTGGTCTACGCCACGTTCATCGTGGCGCTGGTGTTCGTGCCCGTGCTGACCATGAGCGGCGTGCAGGGGCGGCTCTTCGCCCCCCTGGCCACCGCCTTCATCCTCGCCACCCTGGCGTCCCTGCTGATGGCTCTGACGGTGACGCCGGCCCTGTGCTATCTCTTCCTCCGGCGGGTGGGGCCGCACGCCGAGCCGCGTCACGTGCTCTGGCTCAAGGCGGCGCATCGCGCCGGGCTGGGGCGGATTGCGCGGCGGCCCTGGGCCGTCATGGGGGCGGCGTTGGTCTTGTGCGGCGGAGCCGCCGCCACCCTGCCCTTCTTCGGCGGCGAATTCCTGCCCGAATTCCGCGAGGGACACTACGTCATTCACATGGTCGCCACGCCGGGCACCTCCCTGCAGGAATCGCTGCGAATCGGACGCGAAGTGTCGCTGGAACTGCTCAAGAACCCGCATGTGCGGTCCGTCGAGCAGCAGGCCGGCCGGGCGGAGAACGGGGAGGACACCTGGGGCACGCACATGAGCGAGCTGCACGTGGACCTGCGCCCGGTCGAGGGCGAGGCCGCCGAGGCCGTGGAACTGGAGATCCGCGCGACGCTGGCTGGCTTTCCGGGCCTGGTCTTTGCGGTGCACCCGTTCCTGGCCGAACGGATGGAGGAGACCATCTCCGGGGCCACCGCCGAGGTGGTGGTAAACCTGTTCGGCAACGATCTCGACGACCTCGACCGGGCCGGCGATCAGATCAGCCGCCTCATGGCCGGCCTGCGGGGCGCAGTGGACGTGCGTTCGGAGTCCCAACCCGGCGCCCCCGAGACGGTGTTCCGGCTTCGCCCGGACCGGCTGGCCCAATTCGGCTTCCGCCCCGACGAGGTCCTCGAAGCGGTTCAGAGCGGATTCCAGGGAACGACCGTGGCGGAAGTCTATGACGGCAACCGCGTCTTCGACGTGGTGGTGGCGCTCGATCCGGCGTTGCGCCGCGACCCGGAATCGATCGGGGCCATCCCGCTGCAAAACGCCCAGGGTGTCCGGCTGCCCCTGGGGCAGCTTGCCGAGATCTACCCCGCGGCGGGCCGGCACATGATCGTGCACGAAGGCGCCCGCCGCCGCCAGCAGGTGACCTGCAACGTCGAGGGACGCGATGTCGCGTCGTTCATGGCCGAGTTGAAGCGGAAGGTGCGGGAGGCAACGTCCCTGCCGACCGGAACCTACGCTTCCTTTGGCGGCTCGGCCGAGCTTCAGGGACAGGCCCGGCGCGAGCTGCTGGTTCATTCCGCGCTGGCCGGCGCCGGCATTGTGTTGTTGCTGGCCCTGGTGTTCGGCAGCGGGCGTCACCTGGCGCTGGTGCTGGCCAATCTGCCCTTTGCCCTGGTGGGCGGAGTGCTGGCGGTGTTCGCCACGGGCGGCCTTCTGTCGATCGGCACCCTGGTCGGTTTCGTGACGCTGTTTGGCATCACCATGCGCAACTCGATCATGATGATTTCCCACTTCGAACACCTGGTGCGCGAGGAGGGAGCGGCCTGGAACCTGGAGACGGCCATCCGGGGCGCCAGCGAACGGCTGCTGCCTGTGCTCATGACGGCCCTGGTCACGGCGCTGGGCCTGTTGCCGCTGGCCCTGGGCTCGGGCGAAGCCGGGCGCGAGATCGAAGGCCCCATGGCCATCGTCATCCTGGGCGGCCTGGTCACCTCCACCCTCCTGAACCTGCTGGTCCTGCCCACCCTGGCTTTGCGCTTTGGACGCTTTCAACCGGCGGCAACGGCGTAGGCATGCCCCCGACTCAAGCCAGGAAGGAGTCCAGCGGCACACGGTTTGACCTCTGGTCCCTGGAGTGCTGGAGACAACATCGCAACGGCCGGGAGATGCGTCGCACCCAGTTGCGGGAGACGGTCAATGCGCTCGATCTGGAGGCATCCGATCCGCCGCTCATCGTGGGCGGGGACTTCAACGCGGCGGGCGGTGACGCCATTTTTCGGCTCTTCAAGGGGCGGTTAAAGGACGCCTTCAAGGAAGCGGGCCTGGGCTGGGGCAACACGGCGATCAATGTCTGTCCCGTGGCCCGGCCGGACCAAGTCTGGGTCGGCCGGCGCGCTCGATCTCTGCGCTCCTGGGTGAAGGTGACCGAGCACTCGGACCACCGCATGGTGCTGTGCGATCTGGCCGTGCCGCTCAGTCGGTGAACGGCAGAAACCGCACCCGCCTCACGTAGCCGTAATCGTTCTCGGTAATCAGCAGGTTGTCGTCGTAATCCAGGGTCACGGCGCGGCACTTGCTGACGCGCAGTTCGGCGGGATGGTAGAACCAGGCGCCGTCTCCGCCGTGCGAACCGTAGCGGTCGCCGTTCAGGAGCAGGTGGGCCAGGCCTTCCGTGTCGATATACCACACCTGGCTGCCCCGGTGGCAGCAGACCACAAACGCGCCGCTGGGCAGGAACCAGACGCCGCGCACCTCGTTCAGGCCCGTTTCCAAAGCCGGCTGGCCATCGCCTCCGCCGGAGGCCGTGCCGTTGCCGGCAATGGGCGTCCGGCCGCCTTCGGCGTCCAGGCGGTAAACGCGATGGCCCAACCGGTCTGTCACCACCAGGTTTCCCTGCGGATCCACGGTAATGTTCCCCATCTGGGCGTAGCCGGTGGAGAAGTCGCTCAACCCGCCCTCCGCCGTCCACCGCTTCACCGCCGTGTAGGTGGTCACGTAGGCCAGGGCTTCGTCTTCGCTCACCCACAAGCCGCGCTGGATGGTCTCGGCGGCGGGCACAGTGAAGAGAGTCCGGCTGACGCCGCTGGCGCTGACACGGCGCACCTTGCCATTGCCCAGGTCCAGCACGAAGAACGTCCCGTCCGGCTTGACCCAGAGTCCGTTGGGCTGGTTCAAGGCGCATCGAGTGGCATTGGTCTCCGTGTCCGGCCCGTCGCCCGCTTCGCTGATTCCCGCCACCGTCACCAGCGTGCCGTCGGGGCGAACCTGTCGGACGGCGTGCGCGTCCTTGTCCGCCACGTACACGAAGCCGGCCCGGTCGGCCATGGCGATGTGGGGTCCGGACAGGGCCACGTTTGTGGCTGCGGCGCCCTCGAACTCGGGCCTCCAATTGTTCTGTTCCTGGTTGCCGACCCCGCTGCCGGCCAAAGTCTCCAGAAGCCCGTAGGCCCGGGTGAGGTTGGTGAACCCAGCCCGCCCGCCCGAAAGATCGCTGGCGTAAGCCCGGCAGAAAGCGGCGGAACCGGCGAGGGCGAAGGAGATGCGCGCGTCGCCCGCCGTGGTGAACACGCTTTTGATCGGACGCCACGCCCCGGCGACCTGGTCGGCCTGCCAGGCGGCGCACACGCCGTTGGAAAAAGCCCCCGACACGGTCAGGCCGCTGCCGGGCGCGAAGCCCACGATGCGAAAGTCTTGCCCGAACCCTGTCGCCGCCAACATCGGGCACAGACAGGTCAGGGCCGCGCTCGCCCACCGTCGGACGTTCTCGATGTGGCGCCCAGGACCGCGCGCGCAGGAATCCAAGCAAAGCATGCCACAGGAAAAGACCGTGGCGTGGTTTTGTCAACCGCGAGCGGCGCCGGCGGTCCCGGCCCCCGCAGTTTTCGCTTGTCCCCGAACCGGAAACCGCCTAAAGCCCCTCGGTCAAACGACGCAATTGCAGCACACATGAACCGGAAGCAGATTCAATCCCTGGCCGCCCAGCATGGCACTCCGCTGGTGATCCTCGACCATGACATCATCCGGCGGAACTACGCGGAGTTCCGCCGACACCTCCCCAAGGTCCAGGCCTATTACGCCGTCAAAGCCAATCCGGCCCCGGAGATCGTGCGCACGCTCTTCAAGGCGGGGGCCAGCTTTGACGTGGCGTCGCTGCCCGAGTTCATGTTGGTCTATGAGAACATCAAGGACCTGCCAGCGAAGGAACAGCAGGATTTCATCTGGGACAAGATCATCTACGCCAATCCCACCAAGCCCAAGGAGACCCTCCTGGCCCTGGACCAGTACAAGCCGCTGGTCACCTACGACAATCTGAACGAGCTGAAGAAGATCAAGCAGTTTGCGCCGCACGCCGGGGTGGTGCTGCGCTTGCGGGTGCCCAACACGGGCTCGATGGTCGAGCTGTCCAGCAAGTTCGGGTGCGACGCCGGCGAGGCGGTCGATCTGGTGGTGGCGGCGTTCCAGATGGGCCTGGTGGTCGAGGGCTTGAGCTTCCATGTGGGCAGCCAGTGCACCAACTTCGAGAACTTCGTCCAGGCCCTCAACATGGCGGCCGCCGTGATGAAAGAGTCCCGCGATCGAGGCCATGCAATCAAGATTCTCGACATCGGCGGCGGTTTTCCTGCGGCCTACAACCGCCACGTGAAGCCGTTCGGCACGCTGGCGCGAAAGATCAACGCCGAGATCGACCGTCTCTTCTCGAAGGACATCCAGATCATCGCCGAGCCGGGCCGGTTCCTGGCGGCCACCGCCGCCACGTCCGTGGCCAGGATCGTCGGCAAGGCCGTTCGCGACGGCAAAACCTGCTATTACATCAACGATAGCGTCTATCACACCTACTCGGGCATTATCTTCGACCATTGCCAGTATCCGGTGCGCGCCTTCAAGAGGGGCAAAACGGAAATCTGCGCCGTTTTCGGCCAGACCTGTGATGGGCTGGATACGATCTCGCAATCCGAGGAACTGCCCAGCCTGGAGATCGACGACCTGGTGTATTCGGAGAACATCGGCGCCTACAGCAACGCCTCGGCCACCTACTTCAACGGGTTCCCGCCCGCCCAGGTGGTTCACGTGAACCTGTAGCCCGATCCCGGATCGAGGGGGCGACTGGCGGGGACGCGCAGAGCCGGAATCCTCTCCGCCGCAGTCAGTCCTGGAAATCGCCCCCTGGAGGCCGAGCGCGCCGAGCGCAGCCGTCGCGCCTGCCGCGGCGCGGGCGAAGCCAAGCGCGCACCATGAAGGTGTTTCTCGACACCAGCGTCACCGTCGGCTCGGCTCGCAAAGCGCCTTCAGGCCGGCGTGCAACAAGGGAGCGGCTTCCGGGCCCACCGAGTTGATCTCGCCATAGACGCCCTTCTTTGACCCATAGAGATAGGGCGGCTTGCGGTCCCATTCGCTTTTGGGGATGATGTAGCCGATCTCGTCGTTGGCCATGCCAAAGACGAACTTCACCCGGCCGGGCATCAGGCGCCGCAGCGGCGGCGTTTCCACGGGAGCAATGTCGAAATCTCCGCCCGGCGCGCGCTCGATGCCTCCATTGACGATTTCGGGGTAGATCTCTCCTGGCACGCAGGCAATGGCCGCCTCGCCCAGCGTGATCAACGCAATCTCGGTCCGCAGCCGCATCCACCGGGCATGCCCGCGGTCCAGCAAACCGAGCCAGGGCGCGGCCAGGAAACCCAGGTTGTCGAGCGGCAGCTCGATGGTTTTCGCGCGGATGGCAAGCGGGGCGCGATTGGTGGCCGCGACAGGAGCGTTGGTCAGCACGCCCAAGGCGCGCGAAACCAGTTGCCGGCCCAGCGCCCGCGCCTTGTCATGACTGGGCTCTTTGAAGTCTTTGGCCAGGTAGGGATCGCGCACGGTCACCCCCGACGAGGTCGTCATCAGGCCGCCCACCGCCCCGTTGACAAAGAGGTGGGTGCCGCCCAACCCGGCCGCCACCGCCCTGCCCTCCACCGCCACGCCTTTTTCGAGCCCCTCGCGCAGATACCCGCAATAGTCCGAGGTTATCTCGGTGTTTCGGCTCCAGACGGTCTCGGGGTGGTTCCCCCACGTG
>JAKLEJ010000073.1 GCA_022711695.1 Verrucomicrobiota bacterium
GCGGCTGTGGCTGGAGCCGATGGAGGCCCGGCTACAGGCCCTGCCGGAGGCGCACCGACGCGACGCGAGGCTGGAAATCCTGGAAAAGCTGACGCCGTCCACTACCCCGGCCATCACCGCGCTCTTCGAGAAATACGAGGTGGTGGCCCGCAAGGTCGGGAAGGACCAGATGCCGGCGCACCAGGTGTTTGGGCGCCGCCAGGTGCATCCCCTGATCCTGACCTCCCCGTTCGTGCATCGAACCTTCCGCAAGCCTTTGGGCTACGCCGGCGATTACGAGATGGTGAACATGCTGATGCGCTCGCCCTACGAGGGCGATTCGCTCTTCGCCGGGGTGGTCAACGTGTACGCGCTCGGGCTTCCGCCGATCGTCGCCCACCGCAACCGCCTGGCCTATCTTCGGCGGAAGCTGGCGGAGGAAGCCCGCCGCAGTCTCATCCAGGGCCATCCCGCCCGGTTTCTCAGCGTGGGCTGCGGCCCCGCCTGGGAACTTCAGAGCTTCCTGCGCGAAGACGATTTCGCGGACAAAGTGGAAATCACGCTTCTGGACTTCAACCAGGAAACGCTGGATCACGCCTCCGCAGCGCTGGCCGGGTGCCGGAAGTCCAACGGCCGGCTGCCCTCGATTCGGACCCAGAAACAGTCCGTTCAACAGATCCTGCGCCGGGCCATCCGCGCCGACCGGCAGCCCGAAGCCGCCCGCTACGATTTCGTCTATTGCGCGGGCCTCTTCGACTACCTCCCGGATGCGGTTTGCAAGAGCCTGATCAGCCACTATTACGGGCTGCTGGCCCCCGGCGGCTTGTTCGTGGCCACCAACGTGGACGACCACCCCAGCCGCAACGAGATGGAGTGCTTTCTGGACTGGCACCTGATCTACCGCGATGCCCGCCAGATGCGCGCGCTGGCCCCGCCAGATCTGCCCCGCGAGCAGGTTTTGGTCCTGTGCGAGGACGCCGGCGTCAACCTGTTCCTGGAACTGAGGAGGCCCTCGTGTGAGCGCTGAGACCGCCGCCATCGCTCCGGAGGCGCTGCGCGCCTACTCGGACTACGAGCGCCAGATCGCCATCCGCCATCTGAAGGTGGGCTGCTGGCTGGTGATCTGCCTTATGCCCGCGGGCGTGGTGCTGGACTATTTCGTCTATCGCGACCACCTCGGCGACTTTCTCTGGCTGCGGCTGGCCTGCTCCGCTCTCGCGGCCCTGCTGTGGGGGTTCCTGTTCACGCGCGTGGGCCAGAATCTGCACCGCCATGTGGGCCTGGCCGTGGCCATGCTGCCGGTCTTCTTCATCTCCTGGATGATCTACGAGACCCGCGAGCCGTCCTCGCCTTACTACGCCGGCTTGAACCTGATCCTGCTGGCCATCGCCTTCATCCTGCGCTGGGATGTGGGCCTGAGCCTGTCGGCGGTCGTGCTGGTGGTGGCCATCTACCTCACCGCCTGCTTTGCCCGCGGGCCCCTCCCCGATTCCCAGTGGCGCGGCGTCTGCAACAATCTCTATTTCCTGGTGCTGACGGGCATCATCGTGATCTCGGGCAGCCGCATTCACCGGCGCCTGCGCGGCCGCGAGTTCGAGCTGCGCTACGCGCTGGATCAGAACCGCGAGGAGCTGGAAAAGACCAACCAGCGGCTGGTGGAAATGGACCAGATCAAGAGCCGCTTCTTCGCCAACATCAGCCACGAGCTGCGCACGCCGCTCACGCTGCTGATCGCGCCGTTGGAGACCTTGCAGCACCAGCGCAGCCGCCTGGGCGAAGCGGAGCTCACAGAACTGCTCGGCGGCATGCACAGCAATGCCATGCGCCTGCTCAAGCTCATCAACGACCTGCTCGATCTCATCCGCGTGGACTCGGGCGTTCTCAAGGCCAGGCCCGAACCGGTCGAGCTGTCCTCGATGATTCGCGGCCTGGCCAGCGCCGCCCGCCAGGTGGCCGAGGGCCGCCGCCTGCGCCTGGAAACCACCATCGATCCCGAAATCGGCTGGGTGATGATCGATCGCGACAAGCTCGAGAAGATCGTCCTCAACCTCCAGTTCAACGCCTTGAAGTTCACGCCGGCGGGCGGACGCGTGGACATCGTCGCTTCGCGGGTCAACGGCGACCTCGTCATCGAGGTCCGCGATACGGGCGTGGGCATCTCGGAGAAGAACCTCCCCTATGTGTTCAGCCGGTTCTGGCAGGCGGACAACTCGGCGCGGCGCAAATACCAAGGCGTGGGCATCGGCCTGGCGCTGGTCAAGGAGTTGGCCGAGCTTCAGGGCGGCAAGGTGGCCGTGCGCAGCCAGGAAGGCAAAGGCACCACCTTCACGGTGCGCCTGCCGTTTGTGGCTGCGGATGAAGCGGCCCGCAAGGAGGCCGCCGCCGCCGAGTCCATGACCCCGCCCGCGGTGACTGTGGATGGCAAGGACGGCGCCCGGGAGGAATGGCTCGCCAATCTCTACCGTCGCGCCGAATTCCTGCCGGCCACCGGTTCGGCCTATAAGAGCGCCTCGGGCGCGGCCCGCCCCGCCAACGCCTCGCTTCCCAAGGTGCTGATTGCCGACGACGAGCCCGACATGCTGGGCTTCCTTCGCATCCAGTTGCAGAACCATTACCAGGTCCTGCAGGCGGTCAACGGCGCGGAGGCTGTCGTGGAGGCCACCCGTTCGCTGCCCGATCTCATCATCCTGGACATGATGATGCCCGAGAAGGACGGCCTGCAGGTGTGCCGGGAGCTGCGCGAGCAGTCGCAGACACGCTCCATCCCCATCGTCTTGATCACGGCCCGAGCCGACGAGGAAACCAAGCTGGCCGGCCTGAAGGCCGGGGCCAACGACTTCCTGCCCAAGCCGTTTTCGACCACCGAGTTGCATGTGCGGCTTCGCAACCTGCTCGACACCGGCCGATTCCAGAAGGAGCTGGCCCGGCAGAACCAGCGGCTCGAAGAAACCATCGACGACCTCAAGGAGACCGAGACGCAACTGGTGCAAACCGAAAAGCTGGCTTCCTTGGGCCGCATGAGCGCAGGCCTGATCCACGAAATCAACAACCCGCTCAACTACGCCAAGACCGGCCTCTATGCCCTGCGCCAGCACTCCCGCGTGCTCCCCGAGCGGGATCGGGCGGTGTTCGAAGAAGTGCTGGGCGAGGTCGAGGACGGGGTCAATCGCGTGCGCAACATCGTCAGCGAGCTGGGTCCCTTTGCGCGTCAGCATCCGGCCGCCCGCGACCTTCAGGAGGCCGAGTCGATGGTCGAGGTGGCGTTGCGGTTTCTCAGCCATGAGTGGAAGGATGCCGTGCGGATCGAGAAGGACTTCGAGCCGGGGCTCAAGGCCTATGCCAGCCGCAACCAGGTCGTACAGGTTCTCGTCAATCTGCTGCAGAACTCGCTCGATGCCCTCAAGAGTGCCGCCGCGCCGCCCCTGGACCCGGTCATCCGGATTACGGGGCGCGAGCAGGACGGCTTCTGCCTGCTCTCGGTCCGCGACAATGGCCCCGGCATCCCCGAAGAGATTCGCTCGAAGATCTTCGAGCCGTTCTTCACGACGAAAGACGTGGGGGCGGGAATGGGCCTGGGGCTCAACATCTGCTACCGCATCGCCCAGGCTCATGGCGGAAGCATCGAGGTGCGGAGCGAGCCGGGTCGGTTCTCCGAGTTCACCCTGCGACTGCCGGCCCGTGAACCGGTCCCGGCGTCGGCGTGACCCGAAACAGGCTAATCCAGTATGAACGGACAATTCGATTACAGGAAGTGCGCCATCCTCTACGTGGATGACGAGGAGAAGTCGCTGAAGATGTTCTCCCAGGCCTTTGGCGCCGAGTTCCGGATTCTCACAGCGCCCAGCGCCGCCGAGGGATTCCAGGTGCTGGAGCAGCGGCACGAGGAAATCGGCCTGCTCATGAGCGACCAGCGCATGCCGGGCGAGAAGGGCGTGCGCTTCCTGGAGCGCACCCGCCAGGCCTACCCCCACATCATCCGCGTTCTGGCCACCGCCTATGCCGACGTGGACGCCGCCATCGACGCCGTCAACACCGGGGCCATCTACAAGTACGTGACCAAGCCGTGGGAGATCGTCGATCTCCAGCAGACGCTGCGGCGCGGCCTGGAGTTCTTCCTCGTGCAGCAGGAGCGGGACCAGTTGTTGCGCGAGCGACTGACGGCCCTCCATCAGATGATGATTGCCGACCGCGTCATCGGGCTCGGGATCATGGCGGCGGGGCTCAGCCATCATATCCGCAATTCCCTGGTGGCCGTCAGGACCTTCCTGGACCTGGCGCCCAGCAAACTGCAGCAGGAGCGGGTGAACATGGACCAGTTGCAGAGCCCGGCCTATTGGCGGGGATTCTACGACCAGGTGCAGGCCCAGCTCCGGCGGATCACCGGCATGCTCTCCGATCTGGGCATGGCTTCCCACCAGCCTCTTTCCCCGCTCGAGGACTGTGTCCGATTGCAGGAGGTCGCCGTCCAGGCCGTCGAACAGGCCCGGGAGGCCCTGGAGACCAACGGCATCGAGGCCGTGATCGAGCTTCCCGCCGACCTCCCGGCCCTCCGGGGCGACGAAACCAAACTGCGGCGCCTCTTCGAGCTGCTGATCAAGGACGAGCTGGTCAGCCTGCCGGCGGGCAGCCGGCTTGCGATTCGCGGCCGGGCTCTGCCTGCGGCCCGCGGCCAGCAGGAGGCGGTGCTGCTGGAGGTGGAGGATAACGGCCCGGGGCTCTCTCCGGAGGCGGTGCGCTCGGTCTTCGATCCCTTCTTCACGCGCGTGGACAATCCCCAGGAGCTGGGCATCAGCCTTATGGCCTGCTATTTCATCGTCCATCATCACGGCGGGTCCATCGAGGTCAAGAGCGCCGAAGGCAAGGGAACCACCTTCCTGATCAACCTGCCGTTGAATCCAAACGCCCAGGCCCCCGCCCTCAGCGAACAGGACTTCGTGGGCAAGGCGCTCCTGAACAACGAACTCTGGGAGCGGTTGCTGGCCGGCAAGTGAGCGCCAGGCTCCAGGCCCCCCGCTGATTCAAATCGTTGCCTGCCCCCGCTTCCCGTCGTTCCTGGCTGGGCAGCCGCGGATTTGCGTGGATGAACGCGGATCTTCTCGGCACGGTGGCACTGAGCTACAGCGCGGCGGCGGCTGCCGCTTCGCGGATTGTGCGCGGAAATTCCCCCTTGCGGTTGGCTGAACCCGGCTCATAATTCGCGGTGTCGCCCGGCTTTTGGCGCTCGGAACCCCATGGTTCCGAGCGGGCCAAGGCAGGCGTCACGAGCGTTGCCGTCGGCGGAGAGGACAGTGGGCGCGGGACCGGCGGCGTCGGAAACGAAACCTGAATCATGCCAAGCATGCATTTGATCGAATCCCTGCCCAAGGCTGCGGCGGACACTCCCGCGCCGGGCCGGCCTGAGGCGCCGGTTCTGCTGATCGTGGACGACGAGGAAGGTCCGCGCGAGTCCCTGAAGATGATCTTCGAGGACGACTACCGCGTGCTGGTGGCGGAGAACGGCCTGGCGGCGCTGGAGCTGCTGCGGCACAACCGCGTCAACGCCGCCGTGCTGGATATCCGCATGGGCGCGATGTCCGGCATCCAGTTGCTTGACCGGATCAAGGAGCTGGCCCCGGACACGCAGGTCATCATGCTGACCGCCTTCGAGGAGCTCGAGACTGTGCGCCAGGCGCTGCGGCTGGGCGCCTGCGATTATCTTTCCAAGCCCTTCGATCTGGCCACGATGCGCGCCGCCGTGGCCAAGGCGATCGAGCGGAATCGCTGTGCGGCCCAGCATCGGGACAGTCAGCAGTCCCTGCGCGAGCTCCAGTCCCAGCTTCATGAGTTCCAGGTCAAGGAGGAGATGGCGCGCAAGCGCGGGGAGATTTACGGCATCGTCCTGCACGACATCAACAATCCGCTGACGGTGATCTCGGCGCTGGCGACCATCGCCCACGACCGCCTGGGCCAGGCGGCCTCGCCCGACGCGCAGAACGTGGACGCGGTGCGCGAGCAGTTGACCCAGATCGACCAGCAGGTGAGCAAGTGCCTGGAGATCTCCCGCCGCTACCTGGGGTTCGTGCGCCGCCAGACCACCGGCCGGCCGACGGTGCTCGTCAACCAGGTGCTCTCGGACCTGGCGATGCTGCTCAAGCCGCACCCGGCCCGAAGCGGGCACGAGCTCCTGATCGTGCCGCTGCCGGCGGAGACCCTGGCCCAGATCAACGGAACCGACCTCATCCAGATCCTGCTCAACCTGGTGATCAACGCGTTCCAGTGCACGCGCGAACCGCACCAGGTCAAGGTGTCGGCCCGCCTGCTGACGGCGCCGCTGGACCACACCCAGTTCGTGGACGGCCCCGACGCCTGCTTCGTCAACCGGATGGGATTCGCCGACCGGCCGCCGCTGGTGCACCTGCGCGTGCAGGACAACGGGCCCGGGATTGCGGTGACGCCGCTCCAGAAGGTCTTCGAGGCGTTCTATACGACCAAGGCGGTCGGACAAGGCACGGGGTTGGGCCTCACGATCGTTCTGCACCTGGTCGAGCAGGCCAACGCCGGCCTCTACGTTCGAAACACCGTGGGTGAGGGGGTCGCCTTCAACCTCTTCCTGCAGGCCGAGCCCGTTCCAAACTGAACCTCGGGCGCCTCGCGGACGAACCTCGTTTCAATTCGCGGCCAGCGGCAGCGACAGCCGGACCACGCTCGATTCCTCCACGGCCGAGGGGCGGATTTCGAGGCGTCCGCCGTGGGTTTCCAGGATGCGCTGGCACACCGTCAACCCCAGGCCCACTCCCACATTGCGGGTGGTGAAGAACGCCTCGGGGACCTTTTTGGCCGTTTCCGCGGTGAACCCCTTGCCGCTGTCCTGGACGTCGATGTGCACCCAGGTGGTTCCCCCGGCGTCCGTGTCCACCCGCGGGCGCACCCGCACCTCCGGCTTCTCCGGATTGGCTTGAAGCGCGTTCAGGATCACCTCGGCCAGGGCTTCCTTCAAGGCCACCCGGTCCCCGGAGAGCGTGATGGCTTTGGGTGTCTTCTCGATCACCGAGGTCTTCGACTTGACCGGATGATGTTGCTGGGCTTCCTGGAACGCTTCCTCGATCAGCGGCTGCAGCGGGATCGAGTCGGTCAGTTCCACCTTGTCCTTCGAGAGGAACCGCATCTGGTTGACCAGCCGCAGAATCCGTTTCACGCCCTCGCCCAGGGCTTGCTCCAGCGAAGCCCGGAAGGCTGGGCTGTCGTACTTTTCGTTCAGCAACTGCTGATGGATCGAGATGGGCACCACCGCGTTGCGAATCTCGTGCGCCAGCCGCTCGGCGATCACCTTCAGCAGCCGCAGCCGCGAGGCCTCCATCTCCAGCTTTTGCAGTTGTTCGCTCTGGGTCAGGTCCTCCGCCACCAGCAGCACCGAGGCCGGAGACACCGAGTCCTGCTTTTGAAACGGCAGGATGCTCACGCTATAGACGCACTCGGGCCGGTCCGCCGGGTTGAACTTGAACGGGGCCACGCCCGCCCCGCTCTTGAAGGACTGGTAAATGCGGCTGCCCAGGGAGTGCGGCAGATCGCTGAAGTGCAGCTCCCCGGCCCGCTGCGAGGCCTGCCCGAAGAGCAGCCGCCCCTTCTTGTTCACGTGCAGGATGGCCAGGTCGCGGTTGACGACCACGCAGGCGCTGCTCAGTTGCTGGAGGATGTCGCTGACGATTTCGTGGTTGGCGGCCAGTTGCTCGTGCAGCCAGATGTTCTTGATGGCCAGCCCCAGCTCCTCCAGCAGATGGAAGATCAGCTCCAATTCGTCGTTCGAGATGGCCTCCCCGGTCACCCGTCCGTCGAACACTGCCACGCCCAGCAACGACTCCCGATCCACCACCGGGATGGCCACCTCCACCCCCAGCACCTGGAACTCCTTGAGCATCTCCGCGTCCTCCATCGCCTCCACCGATTCGCGCTGCAGAATCCGGCCCGTGCGGAAGACATAACCGCCCACCCCGCTTTCGAACGAGAGCTGGAAATGATCCAGCAACCCCGGCGGCAGGCCCAGGGCGCAGGCGCTCCGCAGCCGCTGGCGGTCGTCGGCCACAGGCAGCCCCCCGATCACCATCGCCGGTTGCCGCAAGAACAACGCCGCCCGGTTCACCCCCAGAATCTCCCGCAAGAACAGCAGGAACTGCCGCAGCAAGGCCTCCGCGCACAGCGAATGGGTCATGATGGACGAGAAATCCTTCAGCGCCTTGAGGGTGGCGTGGTGGCTGCCTGCCGACGGACTCGAGGGGGTCGCCGCCGCCGGGGCCGGAAGCCGGGGCGCGGCGCGGCGCGGCGCCGCGGGGCGGGGCAGGGGTTGCGCGGTCGGGGCCGGGCTGAGTCGCTCCAGGACCGTGGCCAGGATCCGCGCGCGGACCGGCTTGCGCAGCACATGGGCGACTCCGTGGGCGTAGGCTTCCTCCTCCAGGTCCCAGGGTTGCTGGCCGGCATAGACGATCACCGGGCAGCCCGGGGCCTCGCGATGGAGCTTCTCGATGTCCCACAGCGCGCGCACCTCGGCCGACTCCGCGTCCAGGATGCAGACATCGATCATGGAATGGCTGAAGAGGGGGGCGGCCTCGCTAAAGTCGGTCCGGTGAACGACCTGGAACCGGCTTGCATCGACGCTGCTGCGAACCGCCTCGACCAGGTCGGGGTGTTGTCCGAGCACCAACAGCGTCTTCATGGTTTTGTCGGCCCAGCCGGTTCTGATTGCAGCACTTGCCCGCCGGTCAAGGTCGGCCAAGTTTCGGAAACAGTAATCGAGCCGGCCCCGCCTTGGCAACAACAAGATGAGCGGCGCGCGCGGCGCGCGCGGCGCGGGTTTTCCGCGCCGGGCCCGGCGCCACCGGGCCGCGCCGACGGCCCGGCGCGGCGCAGCCCCCCGACATTTTTCGGGCATCGCGCCGTTGACAAGCGCGGTTTTCCCGCTAGTTTTCCCGCCCTGAATTTGAGCGATTAATCAAAGCACACTATGCCGAACACGAAATCCGCCGAACGCCGGGCCCGCAGCAGCGCCCGCAAGCACGAACACAACCGGTCCATCTCCCGGCGCCTGAAGACCCTGGAATCCAATTACCGCGAAGCGCTGGCGGCGGGCAAGAAGGACGAGGCGGCCGCCGCCTTGCGGCAGGTGCATTCGGCCTTCGACAAGGCCGCCAAGAGCGGGGTGGTCCACAAGGCCACCGCCAGCCGCAAAAAGTCGCGTCTGGCCGCCGGGCTGAATCGCGCCAAGTAACCCTCCGGCCTGCCTTGGGGGGCGTCTCCCGCGCCGGAGGCGCCTTTTCGCTTGAGTGGATGGACGGCCGCGCGCGGGCCCGTGGGAAAAGGGCGCCCGGCGCCTCCCGGCCCCCCGCCCGCAGCGCCCCAAAAAAAAGGGAAAAACTTGTTGCGCCGCAGAGTCTCTTTGGTATAGTCCGCCCTCCCTTTTTCCCGGGGTTTCGGGAGGAAGCCGAGAAACGATTTTATTGCAATGCCGACCATTAACCAACTCGTCCGCAAAGGACGCCGGAAGTTGAACTACAAGTCCAAGGCGCCTGCCTTGCAGGGCTCGCCGTTTCGGCGGGGTGTGTGCATCCAGGTGATGACGCGCACGCCCAAGAAGCCCAACTCGGCAATGCGCAAGGTGGCCAAGGTCCGTCTCACCAACGGCCACGAGGTCATCGCCTACATTCCGGACGAGGGCCACAACCTGCAGGAGCACTCCATCGTGCTGCTGCGGGGCGGCCGCGTGAAGGATCTGCCGGGTGTCCGCTATCACGTCGTGCGCGGCACCCTGGATGCGGCGGGCGTCGAAAAGCGCCGCGTAAGCCGCTCCAAGTACGGAGTCAAGCGTCCAAAGGAAGGCGCCAAACCCGCGGCCGCAGCCGCACCCGCCCCGGCGGCTTGAGTTCTCTTTTCCCATTGATCATATGTCTCGTCGTCGAAGAGCAGTGAAACGGCCCCTGGCCGAAGACCCGAAGTACCATAGCCCCCTGGTGACCCGGCTGGTGAACACCGTGATGCACTGGGGCCAGAAGAGCACCGCCCAGCGCATCGTTTACGGCGCGTTCGAGGAGATCGTCCAGAAGCTCCCCGGCGCCAGCCCCATGGAAGTCCTCCAGCGGGCCGTGGACAACGCCAAGCCGCGCATCGAAACCAAGGCCCGCCGCGTCGGCGGGGCCACCTACCAGGTTCCCCTCGAGGTCCCGGTGGACCGCCAGCTTGGCCTGGCCGTCCGGTGGATCGTGGATTTCGCCGATGCCCGCAAGGGCCAGCCCATGCAGCAGGCGCTGGCGGCCGAGATCATGGAAGCGTACCAGGGGCAGGGCAACGCCGTGCGCAAGCGGGATGAAGTGCACAAGATGGCCCAGGCAAACAAGGCCTTCGCGCACTTCCGCTGGTAGAACAATCCTCGACTTCGCGCCCCGTGGCCGATCGGACATCGGGGCGTTTTTATTGATTTGTGTCAGTTGGCAGCAAACAACCCAAGGCCGCCGAGCCGGGCGGGGTGAATTCCCCCGCGCGCCAGTACACTCTCGAGTGCACGCGCAACATCGGCATCGCGGCGCACATCGACGCGGGCAAGACCACTTGCACCGAGCGCATCCTTTTCTACACCGGCCTCATCCACAAGATGGGCGATGTGGACGATGGCAACACCACCACCGACTGGATGGAGCAGGAGCGCGAGCGCGGCATCACCATCACCTCCGCCGCCACCACCTGCTATTGGACCCAGAAGCCCGAGGCCGGACTGCACAAGAGCTTCCAGGGCGTCCCGCACCGCATCAACATCATTGACACCCCCGGCCATGTCGATTTCACCGCCGAGGTCGAGCGCTCCATGCGCGTGCTCGACGGCGCGGTGGCGGTCTTCTGCGCGGTAGCCGGCGTTCAGCCCCAGTCCGAGACCGTCTGGCGCCAGGCCACCAAGTACGGCGTGCCCCGCGTCGCCTTCGTCAACAAGATGGACCGCACCGGGGCTAATTTCGAGAACGCCGTCTCGGACATGCGCCGCAAGCTGGGCGCCTATGCCTACCCCGTCGTCCTGCCCATCGGCAAGGAGGAGGATTTCCGCGGCGTCATCGACGTCATCAACCAGAAGGCGCTGATCTGGGATCCGGCCGACGAGGCCGGCCTCAACTACGCCGTCGCCGAGATCCCGGAGGAGCTCCGCGAGGCCGCCCAGATGGCCCTGGCCGAACTGGTGGACGCGGTCTCGAACAAGGACGATCTCGTGGCCGAGCTGGTCATCGAGGACAAG
>JAKLEJ010000074.1 GCA_022711695.1 Verrucomicrobiota bacterium
TTTCCAGCGCTTGTCCTTGCGATCGACGGTGGGCACCGGCAGCGGGGTCTGCCAACTCTCCGTCCGGAGCGCCTCCGCCATGCGCCGGGCCATCTTCTCGGTGGGAACGCCGGCCGTCAGGGCGATCCAGCTTCCGATCGTCGCCACCGGCACCTTTTTCAGGCTGTCGCGGCGGACCGACAGAAAGGTCCCCGCCTCCTCGTCCCACATGTGCCGGCGCATGGCCTCGACGGCGGCGTCGATCCGCCGCCTCCGGCGGGCCGCCAGCGCGGTGTCGCCGGCAGCCTCCGCCAGGTAAACGAGGCTGCGTTCGCCCAGGACCAGGTAGGCGGTGTTCCCCGAGGCGCAGATGTCCCCGTACCAGGGCCCCTCGTTTTCGCCTTTCCTGGAAGGGTGGACGGTCAGTTTCAGATCGTCCAGGTTGCACTCGTTGTCGAAAGTCTCGTATCGCCCGTGCTGGATGACGCCGCTGTAGGCGCCCACCGCCACGAGCCCGATCCCGGTGACGTCGCGCTCGCGCCAATACCACTCGTGGAACCGCTCGATCGGGCCCAGACATTGGCGGACCAGTTCGAGGTCGCCGTTGCGGCGGTAGACACGCTCCACGCCCCAGGCCAGGATGGGAATCTGCGAGTAGGCCGGATAATCGAGCCACTTGGTTTCGTTGTGCGGCTCGATCATGCACGGGACCATGTCGTGGGCGTAGGCCGGCTTCTTCCGGTTCCAGCGCTCCTGGAAATCCCAGTAGTTTTGGAACACCTCGCGGATGTTCCGCTCCATCCCCGGCAGAAGGCTGAGCAAATCCACGACGAACATCGTGTCCCAAAGCCATTGACCCACAAACCCGCCCCCGGCGGTGATCCAGGGGCGCTTCAAGGTCCCCCGCGGGGCTTCCAGCTTGCCGAGCACGCATTGGCGAAAAATGCCCTCCGCCAGCCGCGCGACCTCGGGGCTTCCGGCTTCGAGCAGCCGATCCAGGTCGACCGACGGCGCCGCGGGGCTGGCCGCGCCATGGCCGGCCAGCGGCCGGGCGGCGGCCGCAGCCACGGAGGCTGCCAGGAGGCGCTTGAGAAAACTGCGGCGTCTCATCGTCAAGATTGTGTTGCGGCGGCTGCGCGGCTCACGGCTGGGCGCCGGGCCGGGCGGCTTTGCCGGGCGCCGCCCCTCCGCCCAGGCCGGCGGTGTCCACCTCGACGAACTCGCGGGTGACCTGGCCGTCCTTGGCGTGGCAGAGGAAATAGCCCTTCTCCTTCGAGGAATCGTGGTTGGCCACGCTGATGGAGCAGCAGCGGTTGGTCACCAGCGTGAGGTCGCCGGAGCGCCGCTCGGTGAAGGCGTGGTAATGGCCGTTGAAGACGGCTCGCAGGTTGTGCTCGCGGAACCGGTCCAGCAGGGCTTCGGCGTTCAGCGGTCGGCTGGCGAGCCGTTCACCCAGCGGAAAGTGCGTGAACAGCGCCAGCGGCGCCTTCTTGTCCAATTTGGGCAGGTGGTCATCGAGCCAGCGGAGCGTGGCATCCTGGATGCGGGTTTTCGCATACTTGACCCCCTCGGTCGAGTCCAGGCCCACGAAGATCCAGCCCTGGTGCTCGAGACGGTAGTTCAACCGCTCCGGAAAGACCTTCTCGTAGTCGGCGCGGTCCGTTTGCGAAAGGTAATCGTGATTGCCGATGACCGGGCAGCAGGGCGCCCCCAGCCTGGCAAAGGCCTCCTTCACCGGCTCGAGCTCGCGGGCGCGGCCGTGATCGGACTGGTCGCCCACCAGCAGGCACAGCTCGGGCTGGGGGCCGGCCTTGATCTTCCCGATCACGCGATCGAGCCACGCCCCGCAGCGGTCGGTCATGAAATGAACGTCGTTCACCACCACAAAGGAGAACGTCCCGCCCGGGGCGGCGTTTTCGGCCCGCAGCGCGCCGGGCCAAAGGCCGAGGGAAAGGAGGGTTCCCGCGCTCAGCCGGAGCATCTCGCGTCGGGTCAGCAGGCGATCGGTATTCATAGCGCGAACGCCTCAAACCTGAACCAGCTTCCGGATTCGTCAAGCCCGGATGTCGGCCCTGAATCTACTCTGCAGATATAAATCGATATTTGCTGCTTCACATCGTCTATGAACCGATCGGGTGCGCATCGACAAAGCCCCCACGCCGCTCTGAAGCGAACGCTCAAGGGCTTTGTGGGCGATGACCACCTTCCTTGTGGTGAGCCTCACCCGGCGCCGGGGATTGAACAGGAGAGAACGGGGGACGGGTGGACAACGAAGAACTTGCTCCCGGCGCCGAGTACTGTATTTTACGTGTATGAAGTCGTACGTCACTATCACTCTCAATACCAGGGCCGCTGCCAGGCTGAAGAAGAACAAGCTGCCTGGGGATAGCTACTCGGATGTTGTGCTCCGCGAGATGCCGGACCCATGCGAGACTGCCGGTGAGGTTTACGAGCGGCTGCACAGTATTGAGGCGCCGAGGGCTAACCCGAAGTTGCGCGCGAAGCTTCTGGCCGGCCGTGGCCGGCGTTCGAACCGCGCCCTCGTCAAGAGATGATCTGCGATACGAGCTTTCTCAATCGCCTCCATGATGAAAGGGAGGCCGGCCAGGATGGCCCGGCGATGCGTTTCTTGATCGCGCATCGGAATCAGCCCTTCCTCACGACCGTCATTTCCGCCGGGGAAGTGGCGGTCATTTTCGAGGCGGTTCAGGACGCGCGCAGATTCCTTTCAAACTACCGGATTTTGCGCCTAACGCCGGAGATCGCCCACACGGCCGCCGAAATTGACCGGGAGCTGATGGTGACCGGAGGCAGGCTGGGGGAGAATGACAATTGGATTGCGGCTTTCTGCCGCTACTACGGTCAACCCGTTATCAGCCGGGATCGGGCCTTTGACCGCGTCCGCGGTCTCAGGCGGCTGGCGTATTAGAAATCGAGGTTTCCGTCGCAGCGCGACGGCTGCTACCATGCGCCCATCGCCATTCCTGGGTAAGTTCATGCGACACGCGGCTCATCCACGAACGCTCGAGCGCCGCTCAGGCCGCACCCCTCAAACACCGGATGGCCCCCTGACGGCAACTCTGAGGTTATTCATCGGGATTCGGATAGAGCTTCCGCCCGCACGGAAAGCTGCGCATGGGGAAATGGCCGTTGCCGGTTTGCCCCAGCAGGGCGACGCGCGGATTCGCGGAGCTGCCTTCGCGGTTGAAACGCGGGCCGGGCTGCGGGTAGAGTCGCGTCGGCGGCCAATCCAGCGTGGAGCGGTTCGCCGCTGGGAACCATTATGAGATACGCACCGATCGATCCGAAGCTCTTCATCCAAAACCGCGCGCGCCTGAGAAAGCTGATGCTGCAGAACTCGATGGCCGTTCTGAACGCCAACGACATCTGCCCCACCAACGCGGACGGCGTGATGGCGCACAAGGCCAATTCCGACCTCTTCCACCTGGCGGGCGTCGAACAGGAGGAAAGCATCCTGGTGATCTACCCCGAGGCTGACGACGAAAAGATGCGCGAGATCCTGTTCCTGCGGGAGACCAGTCCGCTGATCGCCACGTGGGAGGGGCACAAGCTGACCAAGGAGGAGGCGCGCAAGGTCACCGGCATCCAGAACATTCAGTGGGTCTCCGAATTCCCGAAGTTCTTTCACCGGCTGATGTGCGAGTGCGAGCATGTGTATCTGAACAGCAACGAGCACAAGCGGGCGGTGGTCGAGGTGGAGACGCGGGACGCCCGCTTTGTGCGGGAGTGCCAGCGCCGCTACCCGCTGCATCGCTACCACCGGCTGGCGCGGCTGATGCACGAGCTGCGCGTGACCAAGACCGAGCTGGAGATCGACCTGATCCGCCAGGCTTGCGACCTGACCGGGCGGGGCTTCCGGCGCGTCTGCCGCTTCGTCAAGCCGGGCGTGACCGAGACGGGGGTGGAGGCGGAGTTCGCCCACGAGTTCATCCGCCGCGGCGGCAACTTCGCTTATCTGCCGATCATCGCCAGCGGGGCCAACGCCTGCGTGCTGCATTACATCGAGAACTCGGCGCCCTGCCGCAAAGGCGCCCTGCTGCTGCTGGACGTGGCCGCGTCCTACGGCAACTACAACTCGGACCTGACGCGCACCATTCCGGTCAGCGGCCGGTTCACTCCCCGGCAGCGCAAGGTCTATAACGCGGTGCTCCGCGTCTTCCGCCAGTGCGTGAAGAACCTGGTCCCCGGCAAACTGTGGAAGGACTGGCAGAAGGAGGCCGAGCAGTTGGTGGAGCAGGAGCTGGTGGGATTGGGGCTGCTGTCCCTGCGGGAGATCAAGCGGCAGGATCCCGAGAATCCCGCCTTTAAGAAGTACTTCATGCACGGTGTCGGGCACCCCATCGGCCTGGACGTGCACGACGTCGGTTTCACCACCCAGCCGATGCAGGCGGGCTGGGTCATGACCGCCGAGCCGGCCATCTACATCAAGGAAGAGGGCCTGGCCGTGCGCCTGGAAAACACCGTGGTCATCGGCGAAAACGGCGACAACCTCGACCTGATGGCCGGCATTCCGATCGAAGCCGACGAGATCGAGGCCCTGATGGGCCGGTGACGCAGGCGGGCCGGGCGTCCGGCTTCACTTCACCCGCAGGCTGCGAGGCGGACACTCGACCTGCGCGCCGTCGCTGAAGACCACCGTGCGCGGCTGCGCGCCCAGGTTCCAGGCGGCGTGGGCGCGCTGGCCTCCCTTCAGAAACACAACCGCCAGGGGGCTGTTGGCCGTGACGGTCCGGTCCACCTGGCCCAGGGAGTGGAAGGCGGTCAGCCAGGCGTAGGTTTGGGCCAGGGAGTTGCCCGCCTCGGGCTTGAACGAGGCCGGCCGGGCGTTGAACTCCCGCAGGGCTTCCGCCGGCTCGAACAGGGCGCGGTACATCCAAATGATGTCCGCCCATTGATCCCATTGCGCGCCGTCGGCCGGAGGCGGCGCGCTTTTGCGGGCGGCCTGGCGGGTTTCGAAGGCGAGGTTTTCCCGGACCAGCGCCTCGTAGTTCTTGCGGACGTAATCCGGCCACCGGCCCAGGTAGAGCGACCCGCCGGTCAGGGGCAGGAAGTTGATGCCGTGGACCGCTTCGGGGTTGGCGCTGAACCAGGTTCCATTTGCGCCTTTGCCGCCCCAGACCATCGTCACCACCGAGGCCGGGTAGTCCTTTGGAAACAGGTCGCCGCGGACATCGAACCAGTAATCCTCGATGGCGCTGATCTCGGTCGCGTAGAGCCAGGCCCCCAGGTCGCGCAGCGGCCGGTCTCCCAGGGCTTCGCCCAGCAGCAGCAGGCCCGACCAGGCGTTGGCCGCTTCGCTCGACGATTCGTTGTTGTTGCCGTCCCCGAACTTGGCGTGGCCGCTGGCCCACGAGTGCCCGGCGTAGGGATCGAAACAACGCAGGAACGGGAACATCGGATCGGCGCGGTCCGGGCTGGCGATGTCGCGCAGGAGCAGCCGCAGCAGGCCGCCCCAGCGGGAATCGGCCGCCCACGCGGGATCGCGCCGGGCCACTTCGGCGGCGGCGCGCAGGAAATAGCCGTAGTGAAAATGGTGGTCGTTCAGGTCGCCGTCGGACCCGAAGCTGGCCGGGTAACCGATGAGCGCGCCCCAATGGGCGTCGTAGGCAAACACGCCCTCGCCGGGGGCTTTGGCGCGCCCGGCGGCGTTTGTGGCGGTGAGGAAGTTCTCGAGGGCGCCGCGCAGACGCCGGGCGCATTCGTCCGCCGCCGATTCATAGCCGGCTTGTTCGGCCAGGGGCAGCAGCGTCGCCCATTTTCCAAGGGCCTTTCCCAGCCAGTAGGTGTCGCCAACCAGGCGTGGCTTGTCCCGCAGGTCCGCGTCGATGCACTCGCGGAGCTTTGCCCGATCGCAGGACTCGGTGAGCGGCAGCGCGGGCAGCAGGCCCGGCAGCGGAATCTCTGTGACGAACTCCGCGCCCGCCGCCAGCTTCATGGGGCCGCGCACGCTGGCGTAAGCGTGGCCGGTCAGCGCCGCCTTCGAGTGACGCCATTGATGCGGGTAGAGCGCGAAGAGCGCGCCTTTCTCGCCGCCTTCGTGCGCGCGGGTGGCGAAGGAGAACGTGGTTCGCGCCATCGCCCTGGCTTCGTCGTATTGCCAGGACACCCGGCTGTCGGTCACGTGCGCGTGGGCATGCCGCTGGAACAGGGCGAGCGTCTCCGGTTTGTCGTCTGGCAGCAGCGCGACGGCGAAGTAGGGTTTGCCGGCGGTCCTGGCATGGAGCCGGCTGGTTCCCAGCCCGGTCCAGGTGGACCCGGTCGGGGCAAACAGACCGTAGCAGCGCCGGCCCTGACGCACCCCCAGAACCGGCGCGGCGGCGCTTCCGGAGAACACCTGGGGCGCTTCGCGGCCGAAGGTCACGACCGGTTCGCCTCCCTCGAACCACGCAAAGACAAACGGCGAGCCGTGGCCGAAGGTCACCCGCATTCCCCGCGTGGTTTCGCCAAACTGGGCGGTGACGAACCAGTCGCTGAACCCGGCGACCACAGCCTGCGGAAACTTCTCGATGGACGAGTGGCCGAGCACGAGGTCGTCGCGCCCGCCGGCCATGAAGCCGAAAATGGCGGCATTGTTGGCGGTGATGCCCGGCCCGGGGTAATAGACGCGCAATCCTTCCTCGACGGCCCGCACCGCCAGCGGGTGCGGATACATGGGCTCCGAGAATGGAACCCATGCCAGCGAACTCCACCAATCGCAGGTCGGCATCGGCCTGTGAAGGTCTACAGAGCGATAGATCAAGGCCGGCGGGCCCTTGGCCCCGGGGGGAAGCCCGCTCAGATAGCTGCCGGCGCCCAGCGGCGTCACCACTGGGCCGGCCGCCGCAAGCAGGCTGGCCTGGCCGAGGCAGAGCAGAAGCGAAACGCGAATGGACAAGCGCATCATGACTTGATCGAGGGAGTGTTGGGTGTGGGTTCCCGCTCTGGAACGCTGGCGGACGGGATTGGCTGGACCGGCAGTCGGCCCGGCCGCGCTGTCACCCGGATGGCCCGCGCCGGGCGGGTGGGGCAGACCGCTTCGCACGCGCCGCAGCCCACGCATCGCGCCAAATCCACAGCCGGCTCGGTGGCGAAGCCGTCTTGAGTCGTTTTGAGGGCGATGGCGCGGAACGGGCAGCGCTGGATGCACGCGGTGCATTCGCGGCCATTGGCCAGCAGGCAGACATCGAGATCCACTCGAGCGGGCCCGATGACCTGGCGGAGCTTCTCCTGCAGCGACGACCGGGCAATGGCCCCGCTTGGGCAGACCCGGCCGCACTGATGGCAATCCTCGCGACAGTAGTCCCGCTCGAACGACAGCGTCGGCGTCAGCAGGCCGGCCAGATCGCCGCGCAGCATCGGCCGGACGATCCGCGAAGGGCAGGCCTGGGCGCAATTCCCGCAGCGGACGCAGACCCCGGCGAAGCGGTCCTCGCCGAGCGAGCCCGGCGGCCGCAGCGGCAGCGGGTCGCGCTCTCTCCCAAGGCCAAGCCCGAGAGCGCCCGCCGCTCCCGCGCCCGCCGCCAGGAATCCCCGCCGGGCCAGCGTCCAGCCCTTCGCGGAAGCCGTCTCGGCTTCGGAAGCGGTCTCGCATCGGGATGCCGGCCGGAGGCGGCGTCGAAAGAGCGCCAGCAACTCCTGCAGGGCACCCAGCGGGCAGACGCGCTGACACCAGAGCCGCGGCAGGAGCAGGTCGAGCAGCAGGAGCAACGGCAGCCCGATCCCGGCCAGCAACGCCGCCCCCGTCAGGGGCGCCCGCCAGGCATTGACGAACCCATTGAAGAGCGCCAGCGGATCCAGCCACAAAAAGAACGGATAGCCCAGGCACGCGCCGCCCAGCGTCGCCAACAACATCCAACGGCCGAGCAGCGGCGCGCGCCGCCACGGCGGGGCAGGGGACCGCCGCAGCTTTTCGATCTGCTCCTGGAGCAGGCCGACCGGGCAGGCGTGTCGGCAGAACCAGCGGGGAAAGACGAGAATCAGGATCGACACCGGCAGCGCCAGCAGGCCGATGATGCCGGCCGAGCGCGCGGCCAGCGTCGCGCCCGCCGCGATATGCGGGCTGAGCGCGGGCAGAATCACCGAAGTCCACGAGCCGGTTTGGAGCGGCCAAGCCAGGCAGAGGGCGGCCGCCAGGGCCAGCCAGCGGCCGGCCTGCCGCCAGCGCCGCCGGCTGGGATTCTCGTCGCAGGCGTGGTTCACGACCGGGCAGGCCTGCTAGCCCAGGTAGGCGCCCTGGTCCCGGAGCAGTTTCTGCAGGCGCGGAATCTCGATCTCGCGCGGACGGCAGCGGGCCTGCACCGCCAGGGCGGCGGCGGCCCCGGCGGCGTGGCCAGTGGTCAGGCACGACGCGATCAGCCGCATGTCCTCGATGAGCTTTTCATCCACGCAGATGCAGCGGCCCGCAGCCAGGAGGTTGTCCAGCTTCCTTGGCACCAGCGCTCCGTAGGGAATGGGCCAGCCGATATGCTGCGCGTTTTGGGCGCCGCCCACGGCGATGGTGTCGGGGAACTTCCGGCCCTGGCGCGCCTCGGCGTAGGTGAGCTGGTGTGTGCCGGCCAGCAGCCGGGAGATGCGCACCCCGAGCTGCGGCGCCGTCTGCAGGAGGAAGAGCTTCTCGCCCCCCGGCGTCTTGCGCAACTGCTGCACTCGTTTCCAGATGCTGCGGCGGTGTTCCATTTCCAGCCGGGTCAGCTCCGCCACGTCCAGGCAGTCCGTGCTCGGCCCGCGCAGGTTGACCCACTTGACGCTTGGCAGCGGCTCGAGCGCGCCCAGGGAGCGGATGCCCGCCTCTTTGAGCTGGGCGGCGTCGGCGCGGTCGGTGTTGCCGAGCCGATGCACCAGGCCAATGGCGTGCAATCGTTGCTCGTGCTCGGCTCCCGCCGCCGCGAACACGTCGCCGTCGCCGGTGGCGTCCACCACCACCCGCGCGAGGATGGCCTGGCGGCCGGCTTTGCTCTCGAAGACCACGCCGCGCAGGGCGGCGCCTTCCATGACCACGTCCGCCACCCAGCAGTGCAGAAACACCTTCACCCCGGCCTCGCGGATCATCTCGTCCATCATGAACTTGGTGGCCTCGGGGTCCGAGGTGGGATTGTGCCTGCCCGGGGCCTGGTTGACGACCGCTCCGTCGATTCGAGTGAGGCGTTCGAGCAGTTCGTCGCCCACGCCGCGCAGCACCTTGACGAGCTGGCCGTTTTCACGGGCGTGCGAGCTGATCACCAGCAGCACCAGGCCGCCGGTCCATTGCCCGCCGAAATACCCGTAGCGCTCGACGAGGGTGGTCCGAACGCCCGCGCGCGCCGCCGCCACCGCCGCCGCGAAGCCGGCCGGGCCGCCGCCCACCACCAGCACATCCGTTTCCGCCGCCACCGCCAGCGGCCGCTCGGGTTGGATGACTTTGCCCCCCGACAACACCGCCGGGTATCGGGGCCGCGTCGAGGACGGGACCAGCTTGCTTTCCGGCACGGGAGCGTTGGTGACGGCGGTTCCGATTTCGTCGGCCACGGCGCGCCGCGAAAAGGCGGCGCCCAGCCCGGCGGCCGAGAGAAGCCGCAGCAGTTCGCGGCGATTCAAGGTGTGTTTCATGAGTGGAGACCGGTGGTTCGTTTGGGGCGCGAAGGCGGGCTTTTGTGAGGCGCGTCAGCTTTCCGCGAGCGCGACGGCCTTTTTCAGCGCCGCGGCCACCGCCGCCAGCGCCTCCTCCGGCGTCTTCTGGCGCAGTTCCTGGGTGAACGGCTCGCAGACCACCGGGCCGTCGTAGCCGATCCGGATCATCGCGCCCAGGAAGGCCTTGACGTCGATGACCCCGGTGGCGCAGGGCAGGCCGCGCCGATTGTCGATCTGCTGGTCGACTGGAACGTTTGGCGGCGCGTCGTTCAGATGACACAGCACGACATCGGACGCGCGCAGCGAAAGCAGGTCCGCCTCGGTTTCCTGGGCGGTGTACCAGTGCCAGCAATCGAGCAGAAAGCCGACGTTGTCCCGGCCGATCTCGGCAATGAGGTCCTTCATCTCGGCCATGGTGTGAATGAACGGGTGCCGGGCGGCCGACCAGGACGTCTTCGGCCCCACATACTCCAGGCCCAGCCGCAGCCCGCGATCGCCCAGCACGCGCGCCGCTTCGCGCAGGCGCCGGGCGTGCTGGCGGAAGTTGGCCATGTAGGTGAGCGACCTCGAGGACGGCGAAAGCCAGGTCGCGACGCGGGTGACCCCGGCCCGCTGCAGGCTTTGCGCAAACCCCGGCAGCGATTTCATGCCCTGCTCGAAGGCGCTTTCGGCCCCCCGGAAATCCACCGGCAGCCCCGCCGCCCCCCAGACCAGCTTCGCCTCCTTCATTTCCTCGCGGTACGCCGCCAGTTCGGCGTCCGAGAGTTTGCCCAGGAAATCGGCGGCGGGCTCGATGGCCTCGAAGCCGAACTGGCGCGCCCAGCCGATGAGCTTCCGCGGATCGCCCGGCACGCCGATGGGCCCGCAGGCAAGACAGAGCGAGAACTTGCGGGCGGGCCGGGCCGTCTGGGACAGGGCGGTGACGGCGCCAAGGCCCGCCAGGCTGGCGGCGGTCGCGTGGAGAAAGCGCCTTCGGTTCATGGCTGGGAGGATGTGGTTCATGTGTTAACGCCCTCCAGAGTAGCCGGCCGCCTCCGTCTGGCCAGCCCGAATTTGGCGCGGTTGTGAGCGGGGAACCACTGGCAGTGAGGAATCCCGAAAACACAAACAAGGCAGGCGTTGAACCACGAAACACACCAAACACACGAAAGGGGCGGAGAAGAAGGGCTCACGCAAAGACGCGAAGACGCCAAGAGCGATGCCGCGGATGAACGCGGAGGAAGACCTCCGGTTCGGTTTTTTCCTTCAGCAGCTCCATTTCCGCGCTTTTCTTGTGTCTTCCTTAGCGTCTTGGTGTCTTGGCGTGAGATTATGGGGTGGGGGCTCGCGCCCCAGGGAGACAGGCTTTCCCGTCTTACGGGGCAAGGGACGCTCGCCCTCCCAGGTGTGCGCGCAGGAGCCGATGGGGCCGGTGATGTCCGCCAGGTTTTGGACTGCGGCGCTTCTGCGCCGCTTTGCGGAGCGCCCTGTTTGCAGGTGACATCCGGTTTGTCACGGCTGGCCGGTGTTCGCCCTCATTTCCAAAGCGCCGCTGGCGCGCTGCTCCTTATAATCATTTCGACCGTGAAACGTGAGATGGGAACCCCTCTTGGTGGAGCCGCCATCCCCAGACACGA